>NZ_LVHK01000040.1:0-106135 GCF_001631965.1 Prochlorococcus sp. MIT 1303 | reverse complement strand
GGCATGGGTTAGGACTTACAAAGGTTACATGGAAAAAGTTTTTACCTGCATTATTCTTTAGCATCATAATATCAGATGCCCCATTTGTTGCAAGTGGATATGCCCTAAAACGCCTCGGCGGCATTGAAATTCAAAAAATCATTAATGGGGATATAAAGGCACTCCAAGGACAACCACTAACAATATTCATTGCTTCTATCACGTTAATATTTTCTCTGGCAATAATCAATATAGTCCTACAAAGAAGACCGGACAATATCAAAAGAACAGCCAGTCAATGATTATCTCTTAAAGAGAGCATCTGTGCAATTATTGATTTCAGTGTCTCATTTCGAGACCACCAAGTGAGAACAAGGTTAAGGCTCGTTTATAGCCTTTTGAATTCATAGTCCGATTAGCATTTAGCATTAGAAGAATGCCAATCGCAGAAAGTCATTATTGTGTTATCCAAAGTATATCTGCTTATAATGACTAAATCAAAGGATGGTAAATACCTAAAGAAATTAGAAACATAAACCTATGGCATTTTCAAGATATTCAACAATAAAAAATTCAAAGAAGTGCTGCTGGTCAGTATTTACGCTACGTGATTCAAGGGGTCTTGGTGAATAAATTAACAACGGGCGCACAAACCATACCCTTTGAAAGCAAACAGAAAGATTAAGACAAGACTATTTATTTAGCATGTATGTAAAGTATCCAATAATTGCAATATTAACACCAATTAATCCAAAAAAGATCAGCAACGGGTTCTGCATTCCCGCTGGTGCCGACAATTGCAGGCCTAACACATTAAGCACCTCTTTTTTAGGCATATCTTTTTCTTCTTTATCAGTTGCGAGCAAGTATGGTATTCCAAATCTATTTTTTGGTGGCTCGAAGGCTTCCGTTTGATCTTTGCCCGAATTCACCTCAGAATCTTCCATGATCATTGTATTGACTATCATCTATTATTATAGCATTAGAGAGGTTGCCAGGCAATACACTCAATCATCCATATTGTTCAACATTGTTTAGAACGAAAATTATCAATGCCTTTTGCAGAAATTTTAGCCGTAATACATTATCTTCTATTCGTCCAAAATTGGTACATTTGTCGAAAGGTGTTGGGATTGGCTTGTTCATACTGGTACCAATAGCCGAGGTCCGTCTGCATTGCATCAGATGGATAAGCTCTGGCATAATCTTTTTTAACAATACTTGGCAGCACAAAGCCTAAGAATCTAAGTTCAAATTGTTCAAGCAGCGATGCTATCATCTCTAGTGAGTAACGATGTTCCATAATATGAAAACAAAGGTCTCTACACATAGAAGTTGTGTAGAAGTCTGGCCAGTTTGAGATTGAACTAATGTTCCGATATTCACCGTTGATTAGTTTATCCCTAAATAGACGAATGCCTTCATTAGTAGCCTCAAAAGATTCTGATTTAATGATTTTCCTAGCCTCGACAATATCTTGACGTGCTAGCTCACTATAAAAACCTAATTTGAGCATTCCATCGGCTGCGAGTATTGTATGTAGAGATTGCAGACCTTTAGATGGGTCCTTCATATGATGGAGAACTCCCGTACATTCTATGAGATCAAATTCTTCATTTAGTTTTGGAAGATCAAGAATGTCCATCTCTATAAATCTTATATGCTCAATTCCATATTCATGAGCCTTACGCTTTGCATAAGCGATACTAGAAGAACTTAGATCGATAGCAGTTAAATCAGAGTTAGAATAAGAGAGGGCATCGAATATTTGCTGTCCGGTTCCACAGCCAGCGATTAAGACTCGAGATCTCTGCTTGGGCAAAATGATTGAGATCCGATTAGGGTTTATTTCATTATTAATCGCTGAAGATATAGTTTGAATATTTTCACTTGAATAAGAAGCATATCTCCAACGCGGATAGGGATGCTCTTCATACTGCTTTTTAACCTGAATAGAAGTACCATCATCTATAGACCCATATTTAGGAATAGATGCTGCAAACTCATGTTCCCGTTCTGGTTCAACGAGTTGCATTATTTTTAAATTATTTAATTTCTCATTTGCATCGATGAATGCTATTAATGAAGGGAACTGTTCACAAAGATGAGTAATGGGTATATAACAAGCTAAGATGGAAATGGTTTTTAGATCAAAATCAGTTCTCAAGCAGGAAAGTTTAAACTGTTCTATTGCTTCAAATTCTTGCTTGGTAAATGTAAACACATACTCATTTAGGAAGCACTGCTCCGCAAGAGCAATAGTTAAATCAATAACCCTTTTATCAAAACCATTATTTTGGATTGAAATGCATATTTGCTTGCGTATATTAGTTAATGCCTTTTCCCAGGCCATTGTGGTGAATAACATCAAACCAAGAGCACTGATGATCTCATCATCAGCAAGAATATGTTGAAAAGAGGGGTGATCAAATAAATCATGATGAATGCCTGAAATTTTATCTAGTGTTTGTTCTGGGATCAAGCGATTAATTGCTGAGAATAGATTTTTATGTGCAATATCATTTCTCTTTAATAGGCCACGAAGCAAAACTCTAGACTGTCGTTCAGGTAAAAATGAAAGATCAGATTCCTCAAGCAGAGAGTTAAGAAGCAAATATGATGATTGCTTTTGTGGGTAAAGCTCAATTTCTCTTGTTACATGAAATACAGCCTCCTCAATTCTGCCAAGGTCCTTTAAGATTATAGAAAGGTTTAAATTGACATCAGGCAGATCGGCCTGCAACTTCATTGCCTTTCTTGTGTTCGCTTCTGCATCAGTTAGATTACCTTGGTCTTGCAAGATACCACCTAGATTGAGATATATACTTGCTGAATCATCTTGCAATTCAATTGCCTTGCGTGTTGTATGTTCTGCTTCATCTAGTTTGCCTTGATTCTGTAGGATCTGACCAAGGTTTACGTATGCATCAGCCAAATCTGGCTGAAGTTCAATGGCCTTTCGGGTTATATCTTCTGCATCCGTTAGTCTTCCTTTTTCTCGTAAGACTAAGCCCAAGTATGAATAAGCATTGGCGAGGTTAGGCTGTATAACAATCGCCTGGCGTATCGCCACTTCAGCATCATCTAACATTCCTATCTGAAAGAAAAGATATCCCAAGTTTGCATGTGAAAAAGCATGGCCAGGGAATAGTTTGACGCTTTTCTTATAGATGTTTATTGCCTTATCAATCTCTCCTTGGGATTGACAGATTAATGCGAAGTTAGAGAATACATCTGGATCACTTAAACCACTATTAATAAATTCCTGATAGGCTTTTTGTGCCTCATTTATATTGCCTTGTTGGTGATATTTAAAAGCGATAGCCTTGAGTTGGTCAGGTGGTATTCGGGAAAACTTCTTAGAGGGTTGTTTATTTTTTATTTTCTTCTTTTGTCCAAATCCTTTCATGTTCACAACGAGATATTCTTCTTTAATCTAATCGCCAAAGAAATTCTTGAACCTTGAAGGTAATAGCATGAAACGATGGACTTTTTTGATGGGCAAGAAATCATCAAAAAAAGGGGCGAGAATCCTTGGACCTTAGAAGAACCGAGTATGTCATATTCTGGTTGTCTTAAGGAGATCATCGACAAGTAAAGTCTGCCAATTCATTGACATAATTGCTTCAATGGCATGACATAATAGCCAAAAGCAACAGGCAAGGCAGTGAAGCAAGTATTCCCCTTACTCCCCTTAATTATATGGACAGTACTTCTCCCATCCAAGTCAAATGAGTTCAAGTGCCCAGGAGACAACAACTATGAGCTGAGCTATTGCGCCTCCCAAGCCCTTAAACGATCAAATAGCAGTTTAGAGTCTCAACTAAAAGCTTCGACCTTTGAGGCCTGGAAGGATGCGATCGGAGAGGTTTGCGCCGAAGCATATGCTCCATACAGCCAAGGTACGATCTATCCGTTAATGCTCATGAGATGTGATGAGAACTTAAATCAAACACTTCTTGAAGAAATGAAGGGACTCGGTGAACGTCAATAGAGAAAAGAAAAGTATAAAATTATGCAGGGTATATTTCGCCCGCTTTGATTTAGGCTTATAAAGCTCTATTCAAGAGTGTTAGCCAGGGAGGAGGAAGACTATAAGCTGCCTAAATCCGTGAGTTAGCTTCTAACATAAATGATAAGTTCAAAAACCATTTGATAATTCTACTGACAAGGACTTGATAGGATTGAAATGATTTCTCTACTCATCACACCAGCTTTTGGTGATCAGCTCTAGTGCTACGAGTAGGATGTTTTCTGGAATTTGATGACCCTCATGCCAAAACCCATAGAGTTCAAAGAATTCTACGAGCTTCTCAAGGCAGCAAAGAATGGCAACAAAAAGGAGAGAGAGAAATTAGAGTGGATCTTGGCAGAATATGAACATGCCGAAGGCTCTGAAAGTGCTTACGACGAATTAGGGCAGGTTTTTTGCCATATAGGGGTGATGGGTCTATATGACTACGCTGGTATTGATGATATTCAATTTATTAGTCGCTTAGAAAAATCTGTATGGGATTATCTGGAAGTAAGAATGGGAATGAGCTTAACTCAACATATGGTAGAAACAATGATAGAACATGCTAAACAACATGAGTTATCAACAAAAATGTGTGATAAATGGGACATATCAAGAGAAGAGCTAGCAGAGAACATGGAGGATTTAGCAGTGTATGTTGCCGAAGGAATTATAGAAGTTATCGATTAGGGCAAGTTATTAATACAATTGGAATTCTTTCTCTTCATCATTCGATCAGCTCATAAGTGCAACAGAACCCTTTATCCTGAACAAGAGTTAATATGCAAAAAAAACAAACATCTCTACTCAACATTGGCCCTGCTGTGGATTGGTTTATCCTGTATTGATCATTTAACATTCTAAAAAGTCATCGCATATTTTGCCGATTAAATAATGATGGCAATAATCTTAGGGCCATAGAGATTAATTTGGCCCATGCCGCCAACACATTCAAGATCAGAGCATAACTTCAACGCCTTCTGGCAAGGTGTGCTGCTTCAATAATGAGCCGAGGCTATTTTCGCACAATTCATTCACTACAATAAGGTTTTTTATTGTCTAATGAAAAAGCCAATAAAACATCTTGTGTTGCTATTCACAACCATTCTATTCAGAGCAACAGCAATCGATGCAAATCAAGATAAATTGCTCAGCGAGGTCACTCCAGGAGCTTGTTATTACCATCACAATTACCAATTAATTTGGCCTGCTAAATGGCCAAATCCTGCAAGCAGAAGTGATTGGTAGCTTTCATGATGGTTATTATTAGTGATTTCAAATGATCTTGTGGATATCAACAGGCGTGGAAATGGAAGTCTTGTTATCTTTACGGCACTCAGCCTATTCATGCCAGATTAAAATTTGCTTCTGCTCCTCGAAAAAGGAAGATTTTACCAATTTAGTTTGGACGCTTACTTTGGGGAAGCGGCAATTTTAAGTTGCGAAGATATTCCGATTTTTTAACCTAGTAGAGGTTTTCTTCGCCTGATTGAAGAATGTAAAACACCTGAGGGTGAAAGCTGATTTAAAACGAGACAAAAAGCCTGATCTCTCTGCCAACAAGTCAAAGGCTGGTTAAGCCAACTAGCAGACATGCTCATGCTCAGAAGTGGCACTTCCCTCATCAAGGCCTTCCTTGATGGCGTGAATAACTCAACTGCTAAGAGCAAAACAGCGATCGAGGTGTGCAACAGCGCCATCACGGTTCGAGTGACTGCCGTTCAGTCCCATCATTCCCAGCCAGAACCTGTCATCACCCTGAAACACCAGCACAGGCTTGGCTCCTCCACCATCATGGTCATCAAGGAGTGCCATGCACAACCGTTCAACCACAATCTGACCATTGGGGCGTGCCCGCACCCTGCGCAACAAAGAATCCACCTGCGAAAAGGGCACAAAGGTGGCCTGCTGAGAATCAGTCACCAAGATCAAGCCATCAAGCCACTGCACCTCCAAAAGCAAGTCCTTAATTGAAGAGAGAAGAGAAGGGAGAGGGAAGGCCACAGCGAACTGCGTCTTAATGTTTTCTTCATAAGTCATCGATCCGTCTTTTCGCAAGAGTCTTTTTGCTCGATCAGCTCATCAAGCGGTAAGCAGCAAGGCACCCATCTGTCCCGCAGCCAGAGGCCGATGGCTCGCTGCGGCAAATCCCGCGTCCCGAGCCAGTCGCTCCTGAACCTCTCCCTTTGGGAACTGCTGCAAACTGGCCTCCAAATAGGCGTAATGCTCGCGTAGACCCACCTGGGCAGCCACCGGCACCACCAACCTTCGCAGATAAAACCGCTGAAAACGTGCTGCCAAGGAACCCTCGCCCATGCGATTGAAATCAAGGACTCCTGCCCGAGCACCAGGCCGCAAAAGACGTCGAAGCTCTATTAACCCAGCGCCTGGATCCGCCAAATTGCGCAGGCCGTAAGCCATCACAGCACCGTCAAAACGATGGGAAGGCAATCCAGTATCCAGAGCATCTCCCTGCAACCAGGAGAGGGGCAGCCAGGGCTCAACCGCGGCGCGGCGCCTTGCCACGACAAGAGGAGCCGCAGCCGCATCTAGCCCCAACACAGACCCTCCAGGTCGCAACCTGCGGGCCAATGCCAGTGCCAGATCACCAGTACCGCAGCAAAGGTCCAGCCAATGTTCCCCTGGGAGCGGAGACAACCAGGCCAACAACTGGCGTTTCCAGATGCGGTGCAAGCCAAGACTCAACAAGTCGTTAAGCCGGTCGTAATTAGGAGCGACCGCATCAAACAACTGCTCCACCGCCTGGGGGTCACCAGGCCTCATAAGAAGATCCCATCCAGGGGCGTGGACACTGCTTGGAGCAACTGCTGCGCCCAAGGGTGATCGATCAGCAACACATCCAAAAGCACTCTTGCCAACAGAACACACTCCCAAATTTAGGAGTGTGTTGCTGAACACAAAGGCAAAGCTTCAGGCCTCAAGAGGCCGAATCGACAAACCTCGCATCAGCAGATCAGTCTTAATTTGCTCCACACTCAGCACGCCATCGTGAAGCAGAGAGGCCAACAATGCAGCTGAGGCCTTACCAATCGTGAAGGCTTCTGCGATGTGATCCAGGCAACCTGCACCTCCCGAAGCGATCACAGGCACCGGCACCGCTTCCACGACTGCTCGCGTGAGCTCTAAGTCATAACCAGCCTGAGTTCCATCTCCATCCATTGAGGTCAACAGGATTTCGCCAGCACCAAGTTCCGCTGCCTGCCGAGCCCAGCTGACAACATCCAAACCTGTGTTTTGGCGTCCACCCTTGACAAAAACATCCCACCCCGAGCCCTCAGGGCGACGTCGAGCATCGATGGCCACCACAATGCACTGACAGCCAAAACGGTCGGCTCCCTGCGCTACGAGATCTGGATCCCGCACAGCAGAGGAATTAAGACTCACCTTGTCGGCTCCGGCCCGAAGCAACTCTGTGATGCCATCCAAAGAGCTGATTCCCCCTCCAACTGTGAATGGAATGGTCACGGCCTCAGCAGTACGTCGAACTAACGCCACCAGCGTGGCCCGACCTTCATGGCTGGCAGCGATATCAAGAAACACCAACTCATCAGCTCCAGCCTGGCTATAGCGGCAGGCAAGCTCCACGGGATCACCCGCATCACGAAGGCCCACAAAGTTCACGCCCTTCACAACGCGACCATCAGCCACGTCCAGGCAAGGAATCAAACGAAGCGCGACCATTGGGATAAAGCAGTGATGACTGTTAAGGTTGCGCCACCTTCTAAGCCTTGCAGGCCATGTCCCAGGCTGCCACTTCCTACAGAATCGGCTCCAAGGTCCGAGTCTCTCGCGTTCGTGATCGCATTCCAGCCAAACTGGTAGAACTGCTCAAGAAGTCTGACGTTGGTAGGGTCACCGGCTACAAAATGACTGACGGCATGGGCATTGGCTTGGTCGTAGAACTTAGCGATGGCACTGTCAGCTGGTTCTTTGACGACGAAGTTACCTCCGCCTGAGACGCCTGCCGTGAGCGACGCTCGCCAACTCCTTGGCATCAAAGGTGCCTCTGGCACCACCAACATCTGGAAGCTGCGTCTGCAGCTTATGAAGCCAGTCACCTGGATTCCACTGCTCTGGGGGGTGATTTGTGGAGCAGCTGCCAGTGGTCAATACCAATGGCGCCTACCAGATGTGCTTG
Source organism: Prochlorococcus sp. MIT 1303 (assembly GCF_001631965.1). Taxonomy (NCBI): domain Bacteria; kingdom Bacillati; phylum Cyanobacteriota; class Cyanophyceae; order Synechococcales; family Prochlorococcaceae; genus Prochlorococcus; species Prochlorococcus sp. MIT 1303. The sequence continues at coordinate 97,982 of NZ_LVHK01000040.1, read as the reverse complement.
CAGCCGCGGCCTGCATGGTCATGAGTGGCCCGCTTCTAACCGGTTACACCCAAACCATCAACGACTATTACGATCGCGAGATAGACGCAATCAATGAGCCCTATAGGCCGATTCCCTCCGGGGCCATCCCGCTGACACAAGTCAAGCTTCAGATCTGGATGCTGCTTCTAGGTGGTCTTGCAGTTGCCTATGGATTAGATCGTTGGGCTGAACACACCACTCCTGTTGTGCTCTTTCTTGCCCTAGGCGGCTCATTTGTGAGCTTCATTTATTCAGCCCCACCTCTCAAGCTGAAACAGAACGGTTGGATAGGAAACTACGCGCTTGGTGCCAGCTACATCGCCCTGCCATGGTGGGCTGGTCAGGCACTTTTCGGACAATTAACTTGGACCACAGCACTACTGACACTTGCCTATAGCTTGGCTGGTCTTGGTATTGCCGTCATCAACGATTTCAAGAGTGTAGAGGGAGATCAAGCCCTCGGTCTTCAATCCCTGCCAGTTGTCTTTGGAATCAAAAAGGCCAGCTGGATCAGTGCAGGAATGATCGACATCTTCCAGCTCGCGATGGTTGTTGTTCTGATCGCCATTGGCCAGCATTTTGCCTCAGTCATTTTGATCTTATTGATCATTCCCCAGATCACATTCCAAGACATCTGGTTACTGCGTGATCCCCTGGCCTTTGATGTGAGATATCAGACCAGTGCTCAACCATTTCTAATCCTTGGCATGCTGGTTACTGCTCTAGCCATAGGCCATAGCCCATTAACACAGGGGATGTGACTCGCAAGCGCCGTCACTGGATTGTTATTGCAGGTAGTGCTATCGCCATCGGGTGTGTCGCAGCCTTGGCTGAAAGGACTCTCACTGATGCCTTGGATTCGGTTCTGCCCGATGCCCGGCGGATTTCCAACTTCAACCGGCCAGGCACCATCACGCTGCTCTCCACTGATGGGCAGGTGATCCAAAAGCTTGGTCCCGCGACCCGCGAGAAGGTTGAGCAAGACAAAATGCCTCTACTTGTGGAGCAAGCCTTCGTCGCGGCAGAAGACCGCCGCTTTTACTACCACAATGGCTTGGATATCTGGGGTATCAGCCGAGCCCTGGTGACAAACCTCCGCCAGGGTGCCGTGAGGGAAGGTGCCAGCACCATCACTCAGCAACTTGCTCGAACCGTATTCCTGAGTCAGGAACGAACCCTGCCGCGCAAACTCAAAGAAGCTGCTCTGGCCTACAAGCTGGAGCGACAGCTCAGCAAACAGCAAATCCTTGAGCAGTATCTGAATTACGTCTACTTGGGCTCAGGTGCTTACGGCGTAGCCGATGCAGCCTGGGTGTACTTCTCTAAATCCCCCAATCAACTCACACTGCCGGAAGCCGCTCTAATCGCTGGCATGCCCCCTGCTCCCTCAGTGTATTCACCACTGGTCAACCAGAAAATCGCCCTAGAACGACGCGCAATTGTCCTTAAACGAATGCAGCAGGCCGGATTTATCTCCGCCAAAGAAGCCTATGCAGCTCGCAACAGCCCCCTCAATCTCAAGCCAGCGATCCCGAAGTACTTCAACAGCAGCGCACCATTTTTCACCAGCTGGGTAGCCCAGCAACTCCCCAATCTGCTCACCCCAGAACAACTAGAAGTGGGTGGACTCAAGATTCACACCAGCCTCAATCTGGCTTGGCAAAAGCAAGCCCAAGAGGTGATCCGCAAATACGCCCCAGGGAACACAGAGGGTTCCATGGTGTCTATCAAACCAAGCACCGGTGAAGTGCGGGTGATGGTAGGAGGCAAAAACTTCAATACCAGCCAATTCAATCGAGCAACACAGGCTCTGCGTTCACCTGGCTCCACCTTCAAGCTTTTTCCCTATGCAGCAGCCATCAATGCCGGCATCAAGCCAGAGGACAAGGTTGTGGACGCGAAACGCTGCTGGAGAGGATATTGCCCAAAGAACTTCGGCAACAAATACCTGGGATCAGTGGCACTCGCTGATGCCCTGAGATACTCCCTAAACACTGTTGCAGTCCAACTACTAGACAAGGTGGGCTTTGATGCCGTGATCAGCATGGCCAATAATCTTGGCATCGGCACCACTCGCCCATTGGGCAAGTACTATCCGCTCGCTATTGGGGCCTACGAGCAAACAGTGCTGGACATGACGGCAGCCTATGCCGCAGTAGCCAACCGGGGCATTTACATGAAGCCCACGCCATTTGAAGAGATCCGAGGCCCAGACGACGAGGTGATCTGGAACCATCGATTCGAAGGCTACAAAGGTCGTCGAGCCCTCGACAGCGATGTAGCAGACACCATGAACTGGATGCTCCAGCGCGTTGTCAGCGGTGGCACTGGAGTTGCGGCATCCCTCGGTGACCGGCCGGTGGCGGGCAAAACCGGCACATCGGAAGGTGCCCGTGACCTCTGGTTCATTGGCTCAATACCACAACTAACAACCGCCGTATGGTTTGGCTACGACAACAACCGCAAGACATCTGGCGGCAGTGGTGATGCTGCATGGGCCTGGAAGCAGTTCATGACCAAGATCCAAGACAATTTTGAGGTGCAACCCTTCCCACCAAAACCAGTCTTGAACCGCACCTTTAGGCCACCAGGCAAAACGAGGAGCAAACCAAAGAACGGCAGCGAGGATGCTGCCAAAGACCAAGATCAAACCCAGGGCCCTCCACCCAGATACATCGCACCGCCAGGGGGACCACCGCTCAATGAAAACTTCGAGCCAATGCCTTTTCCCTGATCAGGCTCAACTGAGATCCAACACGGCTGAATAAAAACCATCACCACCATGCTCAGGATCAGGCCATAGTTGCTGTTCCTGAGACAAGCTCAATTCAGGATGCCGACCAAGGAAGGCCTCGATCTGATCAAAGTTCTCGGCCGGATGGATGGTGCAAGTGGCATAAACCAACCGGCCTCCAGAGCTAAGCAGAGGCAGAAGGCCTTCCAGCAGCTTGGACTGCAAGATCACCAGCCCCTCAATCTGCAACGGAGTGACTCGCCAACGGGCGTCCGCATGACGGGCCAAAGTACCTAAACCAGAACATGGCGCATCCACAAGAATGCGCTGGAAAGATCCTCGCCAGCTTGGCTTCACCGCCAACAGATTCGTGGCATCTGCGACTAGAGCATTGAGGCAGTCACCCCCCAAGCGAGCAGCATTATCCGCCAAGCGCTTGAGTCGGCCAGCGGAACGATCCACAGCCCACACCTCTCCCGAACCACCCATCAGCTCAACAAGATGAGTGGCCTTACCCCCTGGTGCTGCGCAGGCATCAAGAATCCGCTCCCCAGGCTGTAGCCCCAACAGCGGTGCGACCAACTGTGCAGAGCGATCCTGCACACACCAATGTCCTTGCTGATAGCCAGGCCACTGGCTTAGGTCGCCAGGACTACCAGTCACCATCAAACCATCAGGGCAGCTCTGGATCGGAGTGCTCTCCACTCCAATAGCCTCAAGCGCCAGCCTTACGTTCTCACGGCTTGTACGACGCCGATTGATCCGCAGATCAAGTGTTGGTACCTGGTTGCTGGCACGAGCAAACAGCTCAGCTCCCACCTCGCCTCGCCAAACAAGTAACTGCTCCACCAACCACAATGGTAGAGATTCCGCTTGAGCCAACCGAGCGGCAGAGTCCTCCGGCTCGAGGAGCACCATACCGGCATCACGTGCACGCAATGCCGCCCGCAAAATGCCATTCACCACCGGAGCTAATCGGGCAAGCTTGCCGGTCTTCGCAAGTTCAACGCTAGTGTTCACTGCCGCTGCAGGTGGAATCCGCTGCATACGCAGAATCTGATAGAGCCCCAAATGCAGCAACCAGCGCAGCACTGGTGGCTGTTTACAGGCAGGCACCTTGCCAAGACGATCCAACCAAGCATCGAGCCATTGCCGCTGACGGATTGCGCCATAAGCCAATTCCATCACCAGGCCACGGTCGGCACCGCTCATGGGGTTCTGACGAAGAGCTCGTTCGAGAGCGACATCTGCATAGGCCCCTGACGCCACTGCCTGTAGCAGCTCCCATGCCACCCGCCGCGGCAGCAGTCCCGGTACAGGTACAGATCCATCAGCGGCAGCAACGGAAGAAGAAGACAACATCAATGGTTGTGCTGGGCTGAGATGAACCTTCCAGAGCTAACGCCTTCCTGAGCCGTTCCCAACAAAAGGTCCTCATCACTCAACTGCGGCCGCCAAAGATGCCGTCGTAAGGGCAAATGACCCTCAGCATCCACAAGGATTCCTTCAGCGATCAACATCTGCCGCTGCATCCAATCAGATCCTTCGCGGCTCAAACTCATCGAAATCATCCCTTTCGCATTCACCACTCGATGCCAAGGAAGCTTGGATGGCAAAGGTAATCGACGCATAGCCCAACCCACCTGACGGGCACATCCATAGGCACCGATCATCTCGGCAATCTGACCATAGGTCGCTAACTGGCCGAAAGGGATGAGGGACACGGCATCCCATACCCTCAAGTCAAAAGACGCTTGGCCCATGCCTCTGCTGCCTCGCCGATTTGATCGTCTCAAAGCTGTTCTGGATTGCCGAATGGCAGATCTGACGGTTCTGCTTGAGCACGTAGAAAAGCCCCACAACCTCTCAGCCATTCTGCGCAGCTGCGATGCGGTGGGTGTTCTGGAAGCCCATGCAGTGAACTATTCAGGACGCCTGCCCACCTTCAACAGTACCGCTCAGGGAAGCCAAAAGTGGATACCGCTCAAAGAGCACAGCAACATCGAAGTTGCCGTCAAGGCCATCAAAGAAAGTGGCTTTCGGCTTTATGGAACCCATCTAGGTGGAAACGCACGCGACTACCGAGACTGCGACTTCTGCATACCTACAGCCTTCGTCCTGGGAGCTGAGAAATGGGGCCTTAGTGAGCTGGCGACGCCATTAATGGATGAAGGGATCTTCATCCCAATGTGCGGCATGGTGCAGTCGTTGAATGTTTCGGTAGCAGCAGCAACCTTGCTATTTGAGGCCCTACGTCAACGACGGCTGGCTGGTATCGCACCTCAAGCCGGCGAAGGCCTAGCACCAGCGCTTTATCAACAGCGCCTATTTGAGTGGGCCTATCCCGAAGTTGCAACTTGGTGCCAGCAGGAAGGCAGGCCATATCCTGCCCTTAACGACCAAGGCGAAATCCAAGGGAGCCTCCCCCGCAACGTGAGACTGCGCTGTTAAGCAACCAGCTCACACTCAAAAATTAGATCAGCACATCTTTGCTTGCCTGCGACCGATTAATCACAAGTTGGTTTTGACGAGCCGCGGGAAGACGCAAACCAATCAGCAAGACAATGCTTTCCAGCCAGATGTTTTGGCCTATAAAAAGCACAACCATGGCCAAGCCGATCGCCAGCATCTGCTCAAGCAGGCCAATCACATCATCAGGATTTCGGCGCCCGGAAACCCAAAGGAAGACCATCAGCGCCAGCAAGATCAATGTGGTCCACCAAGGCATGGCTTGAAGCAAGGACTTCCCCCAGTGTGGCCCTACAAAGAATGCAATGGGAGTGATCTGACATCAGGCAGTCGACTCATCGAAACCACTCACCCATGCCTCCAGCCCCTCACCAAGGAATGAGAGTCCCAGCACCAGTACGAACATGGCCAGGCCTGGATAGAGAGCAGTCCACCAAATCCCAGTTGGCACTGCCGCCAGAGCCATATTCAGATCACTGCCCCATTCAGGCACGGTTTCCGGCAGTCCCAGACCAAGAAAACCAAGGCCACCAAGCACCAAAACTGCATCAGCAGCATTCATGGTCAGCAGTACTGGCACGGATGTAATCACATTGCGAAGCAGGTATTTGCGCAGGATCCAAATGGGGCCAGCACCGAGGGAACGGGCCGCCTCCACAAACAGTTCTGCTTTCACCTGGGCTGTTTGGTTACGAACCACACGGAAGTACTGGGGCACATAAACAACACAAAGTGCTGCGGCCGCATTGGGAATACCCCGCCCAAGCAAAAAAGCCAAAACCACAGACAGCAAGAGCACCGGCAAGGTGTAGAGAGTGTCCATCACCAACACCAACATGCGATCAAAAGCACCACCGAGGTAGCCACTCATCATCCCTAAGGGCACCCCCACCAACACAGCCAAGGTCACCGCAAGAAGAACCACCTGCAAAGCCACTCCACTGCCCTCCATGGTGCGAACACATACGTCCCGTCCGAGACGATCAGTTCCGCACCAATGCCCCCAGGAGGGAGGCGCATAAATAGGATTATCAAGACCAACGTTGCCCTCAGGCAACACACCCACCATCACCAACAAGGGGGTGATTAAGGCCACCAAGATATAGATAAGCACAATCACCATCCCCCAGCGCGCCATGCGAGTCGACAAGGTCGCTCGTGACAGACGCAGACGCGAAGACGAAAGGCCAAAGCTCACTGCTGAAGGAGGAGAGAGAACAGTCTCTTCATTGTTGCTGAAGCGGCTGACAACGTTGCAACTCAATCACAAAGATCGCTCCACCATCAGCAGCATTCTCAACCCAAACCCGGCCTCCCATCCGCTTCACCAAAGAGCGCACAAGCGCTAGACCAACCCCACTGCCAGGTTGTTGTGCCGTGTTACTGCCACGCTGAAACTGCTCAAAAATCAGCTCCTGATCAGCCTCTGGCACACCGGGGCCATGATCTCGAACTTGCAACATCACATACTCATGCGTACTACTGCAGCTCAATTCGACTCGCTTGTCTGCTGGGCTGTACTTGAAAGCATTTTCAATCAAATTGCTAAGACACTGCACGACCCTGTCGTGATCACCAAGAGCCCAGATCTGATCAACACCGTTTGAACTCGATTGCATGTTCAAGCGAGTCTCATAATCACCTCTATTCAGCAAAAAAACCTGCTCTAACACCTCAAATGCAGAAAAAGGCGCTGACGTCATGACCAGACTGCCAGATTCTTCACGCGCAATATCCAAGAGATCAGTGATTAAACGTCCGAGACGTCGAGTCTCGTCGTCAACAATTGTCAATTGATGCCGCTGAGCATCGCTAAGAGAGCCTGAGCGGCGTAACACCCTAGAGGTATAACCAATGATCAACGTGATCGGTGTGCGCAGCTCATGGCTGAGAGCATTAGCAAATTTGCGCTGACGATTCCAAGACTCAGCCAAACGATCCAAAAGCGCATTAAATGAACCGGCAAGCGGTTTAAGTTCCACAGGTTCATATTTCGGATCAAAGTGACGATCGTCAAGAGATCCAGACGAGACTGATTCGATTACGCTGCCAAAGCGCTGCAAAGGCTCCAAACCTCGTCGAATGCCTGTACGAGTGAGGAGCAAGGTCACCATCGAAGCAAGCAAAGCAGCCAGAATAAGAACCCAGGTAAGAATTTCTTGCTGACGAATCTGCCTACTTATATCTTCAACCAGATAAATATTCCAAGTATTTCCATGCAGCTCAATTTCATCTTTAATGATTAAATAATAAACTGAATCAATATCAATAAGAACAGGACCATATTTGGCATCACCCTGATATATTTGCAAACCATAAGAGGCTAGAATCTTGCCAAGATTGATACCTCCTCTCACATCAGGTATCACAAAACCAGCTTCAAACCCCTTGGGGTGCATTGAAATCAAAAGACGAAAAGATGAAAAATCACTCAGCAATCTCTTCAGCAAAAGTGGATCAATACTGTTTTCAGACGCCGATACTGAATCGGCGCGAAGAATCAAATCCTTCGACTGACGAAGAATAGCCTTGACATAGTCAAGGTCTTCCCGTTGAGCCTGCCGGCGCTGTTCAGCGGGAAGCTGCAGGTTAAACAACAACAACAAGCCATATCCCAGCCCCACAGCCATCAAGCTGGTGCGCTCTAGAACGCGGCGGATCGAATAAGGCGGATGCCTAAAATTGATCCAGGCCCCTTTTGCGTTCAATGATTTACCAAGACGGTTAATGTCCAACCAAGAGCTCCTTGCTTAGCATTGCATACTTTTACAGTTCCATACGACTAAAGCTGTGGCCTAGATCATTCATCCCGGCGACTAAGCGCACACTCTCAGAGAAGGGAAGGATCTAAGCTCAAAAAGTTTGCCAAATTGTTTTTTCTAATACATTGATTATTCAACCGTAAATTCCTTCTCCCTAGATACAACCCTTCAAATAAAGGGCGTTAATGACATCCGCTGTTCTGCAGTCAAAATAAGCACGCATGGAACTCCATCGTATAACAGTTGCTTACTGGCATCCTAAATTCCGCATGAAAAACATTAGGCCAGAGCTATATTGCGAGCAACATATTCATCATTAGCATCGAATATTTGCGTCTCAATAATATATATCTAATCCGAATACAGCATCGATACAAGCAAAGTTGATTGAGCCTGACATGCTTTTTGCATCCGCCAATCAAGCATCAACGTGCAGGGCATCAAGCAGAGGCCGCTGAACGGATGCGCTGCATCTTCCCGTTAGGAGTCTGAAACTGCTGCTCCAGCTCAAGGCGCAACACCGGCAGAAGAGGGTCAGGACGAGCCACAAAACCAAGCTCGCCATCACTGAGCGAGGAAGGCAAGCCATCGATCAACACACGATTCTGGAAGCTTCCTACGAGGTTAGGCTCGCCGTTGATGTCAAACGCCGGGCCACAGCGCATCAACACCCTGCTGCGCCAGATCGGCGATGGAGCAGAGCCAACCGAGTAAACGATGGCCCTTCGACGGGCTTCGGGATCATCTGGCGCTGTAGCGATAGCCAACACCGCCTGACGCCCCGCCAAGGAACAAGGCCAGAGGCTGGAGATTGGCGGATCAGCCAACCAGCCATAGCCGCGCGCCAAGTCAGCCTTGATCAACATCAGGGTGCGTTGCTGAAGGCCCCGCTCACGCAGGCGCTGGGCCATTGCCTGACCAAGGGAAAGATCTCTAGTGATCACGCCAAGGGCCATCGCAACAAACACCATCCCCAAACTGATCACCAGCATCAGCTCCACCAAGGTGAAGCCATCAAAACCGTCATTGCCTTTAGAGCGCTTCATCAGGTAAACATCGTGAACTGCTAAGACCAATTGCTGGATCGAGGGGATCGCCGTCGTAACGACCAACACGGCTCACGCCCAAGGGCAGGCTGATCACCAAACAGCGTCGATAAGGGCTGTGAAGGCTGCCCAAAACAACGGTTCCACCATCCAATGTCAAACCATTCGCCGCAAAGCGCATCATCTGAGGCAAGTTGCTCTGCCAAGTCAGTGGCAGATCAGCAAATGGTTCCTGCAGGCTCAATCGAGAGGACACACAAGCTGGCAACTCACGAACAAGCGGCTTCTGCCAACCTTCAGCAGAAACACGCAACCCGCAAGGCTGCCGCTGACTTAAAGCAAACAGTCGGGCGCGCTCCAAGCCAAGCCGCAGTCGTCGAGCAGCAACATCCACCTGCAAACGATGGCGGTACTCACCAGCATTCACCAGGCTGATGCCAGCCAAAACTGCCAGGATCGAGAGAATCAGCAATAGCTCCAACAAGCTGAATCCCTGCTCAGCAGGGTCTACATCGGGAAAACGGCTCATGGCTGCTCCGTCAGACTGGGCCTGCACCAACCAGTACCCGCGGGCGTAAACAACTGACGACGTCGAAGCGGCTCAACAGGCGAGCCCTTAGGCGGATGAGCGTCAATCTCAAGCCAAAGTCCAGCCCCATAAGCTTGCCAATGCCGCTCAAGCCCCTCAGGCAAAGGCAAAGCCCTATCTGCTGAACGAGACACAGCGGCAAGATCAAAACGGCAACTGCCGCTAGCCGTAAGCAACTCAGAACCATGGCCAACAGCTGACAACCAGCGCTGGCTGGCCAACAACTGCAACTCAACAGACTCAAGCTGCTCCTCTTTGAGCCAACCAACATGAGCAGCCAGGCTGGCCTGCCCCCAAAGGTGCAGTCCGCTCGTTGCCGTGCCAGCTAACAACAGTGAAGCCACGATCAGCTCGATCAAATTCATGGCCTTTCCTGTTCAAGGGTGACCAGAGGTCGCATCGCACCAACCTCACGCACAGCTGGGCCATCAGGGTCTATTGCGAGCAGAAAGGCAGCTCGAGCACCAGCGGCAAGACGCAGACTCAATCGACCTGTGTCACCACTGGGAACCCAGTCAATCAAGGACCAAACCTCCTCGCCGATCAAGCCTTTTTGCAGACGGCCGGGATCAGCATCAGCGCATTGAGAGCCCAAATCATTCCAACTACTGGAAGGCCAACTAAGAAGGCAGGCGTGGGAATCTGTCGCCAGCTGTGCGAAGTGCTGCGCAGCGGAGCGAAGCTGATCGGCGCGCATGCGCTCAGCCATGCTGATGCGCGTACGACTAAGGCTCAGGAGTGCAAGCGAAAGGAGAGAAGTACTGCTAAGTAAAATCAAAAAGGCAGCCGAAAGCGCCAGGGGCAGCACAAAGCCAGAGGTGGTGCTTTGACAACAACAGCCCAGCTGGCGATAGGAAGGCATCTCAAAACATCAACTGCTACAAGGATTCCCCGCCATCGCAGGCAAGCAGCAATCGCAAACGATGCTGACCTGAATCAACAAGAAGCCAACAGAACAGTTCGGCCCAAGCCTGCTCAACAAGGCGTTGAAATCAATGAATAGCAATCAGCTAGCCAGCTTCGGATTGCTAAAAGCCTGAGCTGCCACACACGAGAACAAACCAGCGCAAGAGAAAAAGCATGAGAAAGAGCATCTCGGGCCAACAGTTAACGAGCCTCTAAGCGAGCTCAAAGAGAACTCTCAGAGAAGCCTTGGACGACCTTCACCACAAAATCGCCATGGCGAGGCAATATAGTGAAGTAACTATTGATATCGCCTTCGACCATGAGCATCCTCAACCAACGGCTAAAGCTTGAACTTTTGAGTCGCCAGAAGGGAGTTGGCGCATTACAGCAAGGCTTCACCCTTGTAGAGCTGATGATCGTGATAGTGATCGTGGGCATCTTGTCTTCCGTTGCTCTACCAAACTTTTTAAGTCAAACAGATAAAGCAAAAACAACAGAAGCCACAACTAAAATAGGGTCTCTTCTCAGAGAAGCTTATGCAGAATATCAATACGACGGTGATGTCCCTAGTGTAACCACTGCCCTTACCACATCTGCTAGCAACCTAACAACCAACGGTAATTTCACTTTTACATTGCCCGACATTACAGCTCCATCAACTATATTCACCGTCAAAGCAACAGGAAAAACTGCTGCTGCGGGCGGAGACGCTGCTCTCGACGGCAAAGTTCTATATGGATGTATAGATCTAGCAGTAGGGACTCCTGATATTTCAAATAAACTTCTTGCTGCTGGCACAGCCACCGATCTTGCTGCTGATTGCACCTAATTCATAACATTAACTTTACTCCTCAACGCAAGAATACCTAGTCAGCGTTCAGCTAAAACACAGCCACAAAATAAGCGAATAAGAAAAACTTAGTTCACAAACTAGTCTTCAATCACCCCCCTTAATTGTGGATAGCTTTCTGCGGCTCAATGGCAATGAAACAAGGAATAACGGTCTATCCTCTTCTTCAAATCCATAAATAAAAGAATCATTGCCCCATGAAGGTCTTGCTAAGACATCTATCAAGCAAAGGAAATTTATATTTCCACTACTGGTTCGCATCTCATCCTGGAAATCCACCAAAAAGTTGAGCTGTATCAAATCGGATAGGCAAGCTTTGTGATAATCCAAAGTAAATCTATCCACGAATCAGGGCTTCCTAAAAGTTCTATAGATAGAACTACCTATGTAAAAAAAAATGGATGCCTCTATTCTACTGTGATTAACATCACAGGATTAATTGAGAAGGGTCATAACCAAATTAATTGTGTTCAGACAAGCTAAGGTCATCAGGAGGAGAAGCCTTCTAAAGCCTCCCCTATCTCAGAAAAATGATCAACAACAACCTCTTTCGCAGTGAAGTCAAAACAAACTGGAAACATATAACGAGTAAAGAGCAGAACAATCCGATAAAGTTGGAATTTGAGAACAAAGCAACAGCCGTCCAACCAGAATCAACGAGCAACCACAATCAAAGAGCTGGCTTGGTTATAAGGGCAGAAGTGGTAAATTCATCCTGGCCAATGCCCATTCTCTAGTTAATACTGGTCTGGAAGAAACATATAGCCAGCAATGGCCATATTCACATACCTATAATCAACTTGATAAAGCCACAAGAGATCGGCACTATCAAAAACATAACTCCATATACAGCCCTATCAAGAATGATCATGGATAAGCAATTTAGAACAGGAGAAGCAGCCACTAAGAGGCGGCGGGGATCTTATGGAAAGAATGGAGCACTTTCTCAGTAAATATAATTGTATTCTCATTGATCGCTGAGAACAAATCTTAAAAAGAGGTATAGCTATTTGCAGAAAAAATAAAATGGAAAGATAGATTAGATTCAACAAGAGCTTAATGGCATTCTCTCAGGCTGCTCTCAAACGAAAAACAAAAAATCAATGCTATCTTGGTGTTTGTAGACTTTAAGAACAGCTTTGATGATGAGGTCACCCCCTAAGGCACAAGAAGCCTATGGTTTCACACTTGTTGAGGTAATGATCACCGTAGTGATTGTAGGAATATTAAGTGCTATTGCTCTACCAAATTACTTTAGACAGGTACAACGCACAAAACAGAACGAAGCCGCTTCCACGCTTGCACAATTTCAAACTACAGCCGCGACTTATCTCGATGAATTTAACTTATTACCTGGTAGTTGGGCTCATCTGAATGATGTTGCTGTGATCATGACAGACAACGGCACTGCTACTGCTGGAGACTTCAGTGCGATCACCTTACCAGGAGGTCAATATTCGGTAAGTCGTACAAATGCCGCCAATAATTATTATGAATTTACAGCAACTTCAACCAACGACAACGCGTCTGAATACAATGTAATCGCATGTGTATGTCTTTCTACAGGAGCTAGCGATTTAAAAAAAGGAACGATAGACAACAGCGAAGGTCAGGTCACGGCGGCTAATCTTGTCTGTAAGCCTTGCCCAGCATAAACATCATTAAACCTAGATTGATTGCAGCAATATATGCAATTTCTGTAAAAATACAAAGATCTAAATTCACACATCATGAAAACAGATGACGAAAAAATTACCAGAAGCTACATTGACAAACAAAGAAATAAAATTATCATGGCTCAAAACTGTGAGCGAAATCACATCGAATCTTGATCTAAAACACTGCTGTAAAAGATCGATCAAAAGAGACTATGGCTATCCACGCAGAGCGCCAATGAACAATCATTCCATCCATCCTACGAGGAAGTTCCTACTAAAAAGGGTAAGACCTAATGGTGAGGAGGGTCTAGCAATGGTTTTGGCATTGCTAATGGGCACAACCCTTATTATTGGAGCTAGCGGGCTACTGATCCGTCAACTGATGGCCAGGAAGCTGGGATCTTCTGAAAGCTATCAACAAATGGCTGAGGCTGCATCGGTAAATGGCTTCAACCGAATTCTGAGCGTAATGAACAATAACGATCCAAGTGAATACAGAGGGTATCTATACAACCTGGAAAATAACGAAAATGGAGACTTTAACTGGGAGCTTGATCATTCTTCTAGGACTCAATTTCTCGAGCAAATTTGCACCGATACATCTAAGGGCCTGCCCACTCTCACAGATGGAGCAAAATGGCCTACTGGCCATACTAAGGCTGGCGACTCAACATCAAAAACTGCATTACCATTTACTGTTAATGGTGCAGATCCTAGAATTCAACGTGAAGACGGTAGGGGCAATATTCAAAGTTATTACCGTTTGAGGAACTATTCAGTAAACTTTTCGTCTGGTGTTGGTGATGGGGTTGTCGAAATTGAGGGTATGGTAAAAAGGCAAGACTCTGAAAATGATGACCTTTTAGGGAGGGCTCTGCTGATTCGCTCATTCTACGTCAAGTCAAAGATGAAAAGTGATAACGACTGGGGAGTGATTGCAGCAAAACATTTAGACATAGGGCCCACGCAAATCACAGGGGATGGGAAAATTCTATGGCACATAAATGAGGATGAGGCCGCTGACATCCTTAAAGCAGATGGTAGTGGTTGTAAAGATGATCTTCTCAGCAGGATCAATGGCACTACGAATTCAAATACCAATCGCATTTGGCCTGTTTTGGGTAGAGATAAGCAAAGTTCTCTATCGACTATATTGTTTAGTGATAATAGAAATAAAAAGAATAATATTGACTATTATCCAGGCAGTTCAAATGTTGAGCGTGTATGGAGTTTTGATGATACAGAAAATAAGCAGGGAGGATTTAACTGCGGTAAAGAAGAAATAGTCTGTACTAGAGCTAAAAATAGAGGAGATCAAATAGCACCTGACATTGAAATTACGAGTGAATCAATACGCAAAGATCCAGCGAACGGTGATCAAACGAGGGACACTCAATCTCGACAGAACGATCAGTCAGGACAAAACGATCGGTCAGGACAGCAAGATTCGACTGGACAGAAAGATTCAACTGGAAAGCCTGCCCTAGTTTCGGCAAAGGGCATATCTAAGTCTTATCTGGATATAACTAGCACTTGGCGGGCCAACGTGGATAAATATAATCTCGTTTGTGTTGGAGCTAATTGCTGGGAGAGAGATATAAGCAAGTCGGGCAATCGGAGATGGGTGCTATTGAATCAAAGAAGGCATAGAAAACAAAGATGGGAGTTTAGCGAAAAAGATTATTTTAGGCCCACAAGAAAATGGGCGGTAACAGAAAGGATTCAAAATGATCGGTCTACGACTGGAAAGCCTGTCCTAGTTTCTGCAAAAGGCATATCTAAGTCTTATCAGGAATTAACTGGTCCAATCAACCAGGATAAATATAATCTCGCTTGTTGGTTGAAAAGATGCTATGAGAGAGATGTGACGCAGCCCAGGGGCAATCGGAGATGGGTGCTATTGAATCAAAGAGGGAATAGAAAACAAACATGGGAGTTTACCGAAAAAGAGTATTTTAATCCTATAATGCGATGGGCGGTAACAGAAAGGATTCAAAATGATGACGCGGGTACAAACAATGAAATAAGGAGCTGGACTGTACGAATCAGGCAAAAGGATATATGCAAAGAACAAAGCAATCAAAACACTGCCTGCCATATGTATATAGAGCATATGAATTTAGAAAATACGAAAATATTAATTGAAAATGACAATAGGCCTGTTGTACTTCACCTTGAACTACCTCCCTCAGATTCGATGCATGTTACAGGTCTAAGCAGTGGACGGATAGAATTGTCTAACAATAGCCTCCTCTGTGGGGTTAACTCCGGGGAGACTAAATGCAACAACAAACCTGAAAGGTTTATTATCAATCAAGTAATAGGCAATGAAAGCTCAGGCTGCGATCTAAACCAATTACAAGCAGCTCAACAGAATAGTGCCCAACTAAAGCAAATTGTAAGTATTGAAGGTAAAAGCCTACCAGCAGCATGGGTTTATCTACAGACAGGAACATTCACCCTAAGCAATGATGCACAATTAACTGGAGTAATTTGGGCAAATAATTTCTGTTCACAAAACAATCAGCTCTCTCTAAGCACGCGTAGGGTTGATGGTGGCGAAGGTTCTATTGTGAAAGCCGCTGATGAACTTTGGCGGTGGAGTGAAAAAGGGGTCTTAGATGATAATGCAGCAATGCTTGGCCGCACAGTAACCCGCGGAATCCGCGGCACTGGTCTGGATATGTTCAGAAGATGGTGAGGAAAGACATGCCTTTTATAAAACTAAACCGATCAGATTGGCATCACTCATTGGCGGAGTTTCAGCAAAGAAGCAATTGGGTATGGTTAGCAAAGTCACTAAGAGAAGTTATCTGTTTTGAAAAAATAATGCGCGCGAAGACTTACTCCAAAATTAATAAAAATTCCACTTTGATCAAAGTGAGTAAAATCACAGCAGCTCTTGATATGAATCAATACGTAATCGCTGGCAGTGTAGGACAATATAATTATCAAGAGGAATAGCCAATGATTAGCAATTCTAAGATGAAAATGTCTAGGTCTCAGACAAGTCAGAATCGATCAACGGGCTTCACCCTGCTAGAACTACTAGTTACAATCACAATTGTTGGTATTTTGTCTACCTATGGCTTGATGTCGACTCGGCGAACCATTGTACAAGGAGAAGTAGATCGCTACACACAGTTTGTTGAATCTGGCTTATTTAACCTGCGAGCAAGACTTACACAGTACAAACGATCCTGTGTCTTAGATCTTGACACAGATCTAGCAACTAATACATGGGGTGAACCTGGAGAAATCCTCGAATCACAACAAGCTGATGGCTCTCAAAGCAACTCTATACGTTTAAGATGTTGCAATGACCCTGTAACGTTTGAAAAAATACAATGCACTGGAGACCAGCTTAATGGACAGCCAAATTATCGTTTTCTAAAAATAGAGGGTACCCCAGAATCTAAACAAGTGCAGGTTTCTGCTCGTCAACCTAAATACGAAATAAGTACAGCTGGTATCAGTACAAGCGGCGGTACTCTCACAATCCTTATCCGATCACGTTTTGCAGCTGCTGAACCACGGCTTAGGACTCGATGCGTAGAGATCTCAGGGGGTGGCAATTTGTTCAGCGGAACATGGGATGAAGGAACGACTTCCTGCAATAGCAGTTAGTCGTTCCTTCAGATATTCCTCATGAAATATTCACTAGTATTTAAGCCAACTAGTGCTCAAGTTTGCAACAATTAAAACAACCAAGGCCAATTCATCTAAGGCCCAAGCACAATGAAACAGATCAAAAACATTTTAAAGCCAAGCTTCTCTCATCCTTTTGCAACCAACGGATTTGGAACTACAGAAACCGTTGTTGCAGCAGGGGCTGGCATTCTTTTAATCGCAGCATCTACTCTGGCGCTGCGTTCAACACAAAACTTGATAAGTAAATCAAAAAGCACATCAACCCTAAGGCAAAACACAACCAATGGGCTTCGGTTGCTGCGATCAGAAGTCGAACGCAGCTTGCACATCCTAGTGAATAACAGTGAAGCGGTGATGAGTGGAATGGAGCATACAGAGATGGGAAATAGCCAATATGAAACAGCACTTGAAGCTTGTCGCCTCAAAGCAGAGGATAGCTCTCAAATATTCAAGCCAGTTTTCGGCATCAAAATGGCCGATCTAAATGACCCCGTGATTTACGGCTTAGGTCTCAGCTCTAACAACCTTATATTCAAGGCAAAGGCAAATGATGACACCACTAAGATAAACTCTCAGCAAGGAAGAGCATCTGTATATGACACCACTAATATAAACTCTCAGCAAGGAAGAGCATCTGTATATGACACCACTAATATAAACTCTCAGCAAGGAATAATATCTGGATACAACACCACTAATACAAACTCTCAGCAAGGAACAATATCTGGATACAACACCACTAATACAAACTCTCAGCAAGGAACAATATCTGGATACAACACCACTAATACAAACTCTCGGCAAGGAAGAATATCTGGAGATGACACCACTAATATAAACTCTCGGCAAGGAAGAATATCTGGAGATGACACCACTAATATAAACTCTCGGCAAGGAAAAATATCTGGAGATGACACCACTAATATAAACTCTCGGCAAGGAAGAATATCTAGATATGACACCACTAATATAAACTCTCAGCAAGGAAGAGCATCTGGATATGACACCACTAATATAAACTCTCAGCAAGGAAAAGCATCTGGATATGAACCCACTAAGATAAACTATGAGGGAGGAAAGGCGTCTGGATATGCACTACTACGTTGTGGAGCACCACTCAGCCTTGATGGGCGTTATAGTGAAACAGAAGATGTATTTATCTCTAAAGCTATTGAAGATATTGGAGTTATGAATTGCATCAAGCCAAATGGCGATTGCACGAACTCCCCAAATTATAATTTAAATCTAAAAGAGATCCTAGACAAACTTGATTTCACCTTTACAGATGAAAAAACACCGGTAACAACTTATAGGGAGCCTTCACTTCGAATCATGACTGACCAGCAAAGGAAGCTGATTAAATTTGTAGATCCAAACCCTGATATATTGTCCAGTGAAAAAGAGAGTTACCTTGAAGTTCTAAATGCAGCAAATAAGCGTATCACTAGGTATCCACTTTACCTAGCAGCCTTTGCTCGAGCAGATAAACGACCAGGCAACTATGGAGAGAACAGCGTTATTAATGGTGCTTACTTCCGCAATGTAAGCAGCCAAAAAGTCCGTTTCCTCGTTGATGGCTCAGCTTCGATGAGTACTTGCATACTTTGGAGCAGCACATCTGGACAAATGAGAACATATTGGAGTGGACAACGCTATAGATCGACAAGACAAAACTGCGCCTTAACTCGGATGGAATCGCTACAGTCAGAACTAATTAGTCTAATAACAGCTCTCCCTAAAAGTACAAAAGTTGGCATCCAATCCTTCAGCTCACCAGGGGACAGTAACCACAGAACATGGAGCGAGTCAAGCGATGGTTTGGTAAGAATCGGAAATGATGGTATGCGTGAATCCGCAATTGCATTCGTTAATTCACTCGACGATGGTCATCCCAATGATTGGGGCTGGACTCAACCATGGGAAGGATTAGATGCCTCTTTCGAAGATGACGAAACAGACACACTTTACTTCCTGTCAGATGGTCAGCCTAATGAGGATCGTGAGGGTAGTGACTGGGAAGCCGATGATCACGGCCCCCCTACAGTTGATCACTATTCAAACTTGAATAATACTAGAAAGCAGGCACTCAAAATAAACACAATAGCCCTTGGACTAAAATCACCTTGGATGGAGAAATTATCAACTAAGACGAACGGGGACCATCTACAAATCGACAAGGATTACGTAACAACAAATTCCAGTCGATAAAGTCACCATACTTAGCTTTCCTGATTCAGTTTCAATACCGCCATGAATGCTTCCTGAGGCACATCTACTTTGCCCATTGCCTTCATCCGCTTTTTACCCTTGGCCTGCTTCTTCAGCAGCTTTTTTTTCCTTGAGATGTCTCCGCCATAACACTTAGCAAGCACATCCTTGCGCATGGCACTGATGCTCTCACTGGCAATAATTCGACTGCCAATTGAAGCCTGTAAGGGAATTTTAAACTGTTGTCTTGGGATCAGCTCCTTGAGCTTCTCCACCAGACCCTTACCAATATTGTAAGCCTTATCACGGTGTGCAATTGTGGTAAGTGGATCAGCCTTTTCTGCATTGATCAACACATCCAAGCGCACCAGATCATTGCGGCGATAGCCAATCAAGTGATATTCCATTGAGGCATAACCCTTTGTGCGACTCTTCATCTGATCAAAGAAATCCGTCACCACTTCAGCCAAGGGCAGCTCATAAATTAAGGTAACTCGCTCAGTGGTGATGTACTTCATATCAATGTATTCACCACGTCGTTCCTGGCACAAGCCCATCAGAGTGCCGTTGTACTCATTAGGGGCATAGATCTCCATCCGTACATAAGGCTCCTCTATTGATTCACGCTTCTGCGGATCTGGCAATGTTGCAGGGTTATCCACCATCAACATCTGCCCATCAATCATGTTCACCTTGTAGATCACTGAAGGAGCAGTAACAATCAAATCCAAGTCATATTCACGTTCAAGCCGCTCCTGCACAATTTCCATATGCAGGAGTCCTAGAAAGCCACAACGAAAGCCAAAACCCATCGCACTGCTTGTTTCAGGTTCATACTTCAGTGCTGCATCTGAAAGCTGCAGCTTGTCAAGCGCTTCCCTTAGATCTGGATATTGATCTGCATCCGTAGGGAACAAACCACAAAACACCATCGGCTTTGCCTCGGTGTAACCAGGTAGCGGCTCATCTGCTGGGGCATTGAGGAGGGTAATCGTGTCTCCAACCCGTGCATCAGCAACCGCCTTGATCGAAGCCGCCAGATAACCCACCTCCCCAGCATGAAGTTCATTGACCTCACACTGATCTGGTGACATCACACCGATCTCATCAAGCTCATAGCTCTTCTTGCTGGCCATCAGCAACACTTTGTCCTTCGTGCTGATCCGGCCACTGATCACCCGGAAATACACAATCACGCCTCGGTAGGAGTCGTAGTAGGAATCGAAGATCAATGCCTTCGTTGGCTCATCGATGGTATCTGCAGGGGGCGGGATGCGATCCACCACCGCCTGCATAATCTCTGATACGCCTAAGCCTGTTTTCGCAGAACAGGCAATTGCGGTTGAGGTGTCAAGACCAATGATCGCCTCGATCTCCTCTTTAATCCGTTCTGGATCAGAGCCCGGCAAATCAATCTTGTTGAGCACAGGAATAATCTCTAGATCGTTTTCCAGCGCTAAATAGACATTTGCCAGGGTCTGGGCCTCAACACCCTGACTGGCATCCACCACCAACAGGGCCCCTTCACAGGCCTGCAAGGAGCGGCTCACCTCATAGGAGAAATCCACATGGCCAGGGGTATCAATCAGGTTGAGCACATAGCTTTCGCCATCGGCAGCCGTGTAGTTCATCCGGGCAGCCTGGAGCTTGATCGTGATGCCCCGCTCTCTTTCCAAATCCATGTTGTCGAGAAACTGCTCCTGCATATCTCGACCAGCCACCGTGCCAGTGTCCTGCAACAGCCTGTCAGCCAAAGTCGACTTGCCGTGATCGATATGGGCAATGATGCAGAAGTTCCTCAAGCGAGAAACGGGAACGTCGGTCATGCGTTGGCGAATTCCCCTCTCGGGCGCTTTGGAGTCAGAAGCCAGATTCTAAGGATCCTGCTGATCTGACCAGCCAGGTGGATTACTCGCCAACTTCTACTGCGGCTACCTAGCGAAAAATGCATAAATCATCAAAAGATAGACTCTTGACTTACCCAAAAGTAAAAAGTTAATGCTCTAGGCTATCATGACTAAAGCCTACTTATTAACTAAGCCACTGCAATAAAAATATCAAAAAATCAATTGCAGCAGAAGCTCTCTATAAACTCATAAAGTACAGCAGGAAAAGATTAACTGGCAGCATTTATTTTTTAAGCTAATAACTACACGCTGTAACTTGAAAATATTTTTGCATTTGCAGAGAAGCAGCCAGTACCAGACCAAGACAAGCATGCCAAAGCATATGAACAATTCCTAGCAACAAACTGAACCGATCAACATCCAAACATCTAGCGAGCATCAGCAGGCCAACATCCAACTTGGCAAGTAAAGTTTGGAAATAGGCATCAGCTCCATACAAAGCATTTTCGGCAATTTGTAGAAAGCTTTGGTCTATTAATCAACCAATCCTTAATCTCCACCAAGTCACCAGACGCGACTAACAGCCGCTAATTATCTAACAGCCGCACCCTTAAACCCTCGCCACTAGCAATGGTGTACACATATAAGAGCGATTGCAAAGCGGGATGAACGAACTAATTTTCAACAGGGACTCTAACCCTGAGGCTATCCCTACGCCTCTAAATCATTCGATGAACCACAAAGCGCAATCCTAGACAAACCAGAAGGCCTGATCAGCGATCAATGATTTAACGATAGTGCATTAAAGGCTTGATGAACTTTATAGTGAGTGTATATTCGTTCGACCACATAATCACCAGAACTGCAATTAATCAAAAGATCAAGGCTGCTTCTCCGCAAAAGCAAGTCTTTTCAGAAGAACTTTAAAAGTCAGTTAGGTGGGCATAATCACCAACTGCAAGACAGACACCACCAACGGCAGTGGAATTGGTGAGTGCCCAAGTTTCTACCCTGCCCGCACAGAGTGGGAACAACGCAATCCTTTTGGCCACAAGAACTAACAATGCATTCCCAGAGCTGATATGTGGCAACAACAGTTAAAATCAAGTACCCTTTAATCGCTGTGAGCAAAATCACATCAATTATTGATCCAAGTCACCGCTTAACGGGCTTAGCTTGGAGAAACTATAGCTATCCAAGGAATCCCTAATGGCTACACAATCAAATCGCTATAGAAAAACTCATGAAGAAAGGGCATGCATCTAAAGACCAAAGAGTCCCTACTATCTAATTAGTCCCATGGCGAATCTTCAACAATTCCGTGATCTTTTGGCTGAGGTAAAACCTGAGGACAAGAACAAAATCTACCAGCTATTAGTTGCCGGACCAGGCAAAGCCTCTTGTCAAATTATTGAGATATGCTCAGAGAATGGAGTTGTTATATCCGATCAGGAGATTGACGCTTTTCGCAGGGAGATGGATGAGAATGGAGAACTTAACGATCTTGAACTTAGCCTAAAAAGCCTTACAAATCTAGCCGGTGGCACATCCAATCCCGCCGAAAAAGTTAACCGCAAAATACTTCCTGTGGGATTCACAATGGTGGAAGTTATTATTGCAGGTTTACTTATGGCCTCGGCAATGACTGCTTTTGCCAGACTTGCTATTTCCAGCATGCAAGCAAGCAGTAATCAATTGGAACGAGCACACATTGAGGCCGCAATCAATGACAACATCCAACTAATCCAAAGAGCCGACTCCCTACTAACCTATGACTCTATTGGTCAAGACGATGTCGACCAAAATGACCAACAGTTAGCGGCCTGCAATAATCCTGCTCTTTACCTACAACAACAGCTAGAATTAGAAGACGGAAGCCTTTTTATTGAACCACCTCAGCTAAAAGATGAGTCAAATAATATGTTGATCAATAGAACGATTGATGCGACTTCTATTCCAGATATTGCGATTATCACCTTTGATCTTAATGCACCAGAGAGCAACATATCTGCTGAAAGCAGAGTATTAGAAATCAGCCCAAGCTTCCAATCAAGTTGCTTTTAAAATAGCATTAATAATCGTGGAGCTGCTCTTAATTACAAGCCCAGTTTTTTTAGCCAAGTCCTAGAAGAGCATTACTGCGCTGACGCATATCAAGCAGTAGTAAAGGGTCAAAATTAGGATCCCGGCCATAACTTGGCAACAACTTGCGCAAGCGTTGTTGCCACGATTCACTCGCCATACGCTTGCTCCAGCATCGCTGCAACACTTCCAACATGATCGTTACGGCCGTACTGGCCCCAGGCGAAGCCCCTAATAAGGCAGCCAAGGAACCATCTTCAGCGGATACCACCTCTGTACCCATCTGCAACCGCCCCCCCTCGGCTGTGCGTTTGATGATCTGTACTCTTTGACCAGCAACTGAAAGCTTCCAATCATTCAACTGCGCATTGGGAAGAAATTCCTTTAAGGTTTCAAAACGATCTTTCTCACTCTGCTGTAGCTCTGAGATGAGATAGGCAACTAAATCAAAGTTTTTAAAACCCACCTCCAACATTGAGCGAAAATTGCTGCGCCGTACCGAACGCAATAGATCCAAGCGGGAACCTTGCTTGAGGAATTTGCTACTGAAACCCGCATAAGGCCCAAAAAGCAACGAACGGCATCCATCAATCCAACGACTATCAAGATGGGGCACAGACATTGGCGGAGCACCCACCTTGGCCTTGCCGTACACCTTGGCGTGATGCCTTGTAGTTAAACCTGGCTCGGAGCAGACCAACCACTGACCGCTTACTGGAAAGCCTGCATAGGAAGCTGCCTCTGGAATTCCCGATCGCTGCAACAAAGGCAACGCGCCCCCTCCTGCACCAAGAAACACAAAAGATGTCTGCACAGAGCGACTTCCAGAAGAGTGCTTGAGATCAAGATTCCACTGGTGCTTGCCGAGCCGGTGCAAATGAACGACTTCGCAGCCGCAACTCAATTCCAAAGCTCCGCTTGCCTGCAATGACTCCAGATAGGCCCCTGTCAACAACCCGAAATCCACATCCGTACCCCGCTTAATGCAGGTTGCAGCAACAGACTCTGCATTGGCTCGCCCTTCCATCACCAATGGCATCCATTCGGCAAGCTCAGCAGAATCATTACTCCATTGCATGGAGGCAAAGGCAGGTAGCGCACTCAATTGCTGAAAGCGCTGATGCAAGAAAGCCAAATCAGCATCGCCAAAAACCACACTGATATGAGGAACCAGATGTAGAAATTCCTGCGGTAGCAACTTGCCCTTTTCTGTCAACGAAGCCCAGAACTCCAAAGAGCGCTCAAAGGCGGCATTAATAGCCAACGCCTTAGCCGTAGCCACGCTGCCATCAGGCTGACGAGGTGTGTAATTCAGTTCGCAATTAGCCGCATGACCAGTGCCTGCATTGTTTTCAGCCGCACTGCTCTCAAGACCCGGCGCCTGCAGACGCTCGACAATCAACAAGCGCAGCTCAGGATCGAGCTCATGAAGCAGGGCCGCCAAAGTGGCACTCATAATTCCAGCCCCGACAAGCACCGCGTCGTAGCGAGACTGGGAACCAGCAACATCAGAGACCGCCACAACTTGAAAGCAACCCTGCTGACCAGGTTATGAGCGAACCCCCTAGGCTGAATAAATCCAAACGTACAGAACATCCATGAGTACAGAAGCCATGGCCCTCACCAACGAGAACGTAGAAACCGTTCTCGATGAATTACGGCCCTTTCTTATGGCAGATGGTGGCAATGTCGAGATCGTCGAAATTGATGGGCCTGTAGTTAAAGTGCGTCTTCAAGGTGCATGCGGCAGCTGCCCCAGTAGCACTATGACCCTAAAAATGGGTATCGAGCGCAAGTTGAAAGAAATGATTCCTGAAGTCAGTGAAGTGGTGCAGGTGCTGTAAAAACCTTTCAGCAAAAAATCTATTCGACGTCGGGCTCAGTCAATTCAGCCTTTGGTCCAAACGCGACGATTGAGATTGAGCTCCTCAACAACACCTAAGGCCATCGCCATGTCATCCACATAGCTCTTAATCAGCGACTTGCTCCAAAGCGTGCGAAAAACCCTGGCCTCGAACATGTCATAGTCGCTCGGGATGGCGACATAAACGTTCTCACCACAAAAAGAAAGTCGAATTTTTTGACCGGTTCGCTCGCGAAATGAAACGATCCGTTCCATAAGATTCGGGGTGAGAATGTATCTTGCTTCATCCTGATCATCCCCATAAACAACAAAATACTTTTCGAAAGCAGGATCTTCCAGAGTGATCAGTTCGGGATGTCGGCCAAGCTTCTGAATGCTTTGAAAAAATTTTCCAAGCCCACCAAAAAGACGTTCGGCTACATCTGGAAGCACCACCGTGGTGCCTTTGATTTGCTTATTGAAGTCGCCAACAAAAAACAAACCTTTAAAAATCGTGTGCCATGAGGTTTGTGTGGATCCATCAGAGTCGACGCTCTGAGACTTGTATTCGGCATGTACCTCGCTGAACTCGATACGGGTCTTGTCTAAGATGCCAAAAACCCTATCCTCGCCACGGTAACGATCAGGAGAAGCATTAAATAGCCCGCTTTGCAAAAACTGAAACTCGGAAACCCGACCGTGTGGATCATATTGAAGAGTTGAATCAAAGAAGTTAACGATTGCTGTAATAACGTGCTGCTTGAACTGCGACATATATTGTTTGGTAAGTTGCCTGTAGGCGATAGCAAAGGCAACCACTACTACGAGCAACAAGACAAAAGCCACGATCGGGTGGATTAGCTCAAAAGCAAACAAAATGAATATAGTAATCGTCAACAAGGCGATAAAAAATAAGATCATCACTATATTCTGCAGAATGCGCTTTCTTCTTGTTTCAAATATCCTTAGAATAGGCATGATTTCTTGGCGGAAATAAGAAGGATAACCACCAAAAAAGGATCTTTTATTTACCATTAACCAGCGAAGAGGTTAGCTGCATTTGGGTTCTCTCTTTCGATAGCAGGGATTTCGAAAAGAGGGCGCAGACGATAGCCGAACAGCCCAGCCAAAACATTAGTGGGAAACATTTCAACAGCATCATTGTAGTCTGTGGTTACAGCATTAAAGGTACGTCTAGCGGCAGAAAGCTGCTCCTCGATCTCATTAAACGATCCCTGAAGAGACAGAAAATTCTGGCTTGCCTTAAGATCTGGATAATTCTCAACTGCAACCATGATTGACTCCATGGCCTGGGAGAATTGATTTTCCAGCTCAACCCGGCCACGTGTGCCCATCCGTCCACTCTGGGCCAAGCCTCGAAGCTCAGTTAGCTTGGTGAGGGTAACTTGCTCATGCTGCATATACTGATTAACTGTTGCAATGAGGTTCGGGACAAGGTCATATCGCTTCTTGAGCTGAACATCGACAGATGCAAAGGCGTTTTTAACTCGATTCTTTTTCGCAACTAGTGAATTAAACATCACTACCACTACAACAAATATTAGCAAAGTTGCTAACAGGAAAAAGACAGCGGTAGGCAAAGACAAAAGGAAAAGACAACTGTTTTCGTATTAACATCCTTAGCGTAGGAGGGCAAGAAAAAAGTGAAAAGTTAGAAGAATTGTAAGAAGTCGTCAAGCGATAGCTTTGATTCGTTAGAATAGATTATTAAAGGTTAGAGAAAAACACTCCATGCCCAACGAAGAAGAGGATCCCCGTGACCAAATGCCCAACCTCTCTCCGCTACCGAGCTCAAAAGAATTACTGCAGCTTCCTCTGCAAATAGTAGTGTCTTTTATAATTTTGGCCGCATTATCCTATCTAATTGGCATGGGAGGAATAGTGCCAAAATTCGGTTTATAAAACAAGCAGAGAAGCATGACGAGCAAATATTCATTTTTTTCATTAAGCTTTTCGACCTGTACATCGTTCGTCAAAAGAGTTGCTAAAGGCTAAATGGTCACTTCTACACAGGATGCTTGCCTTAAGCATTTTTATATTTATCCCAAGACATACTTGCCAAGCACTAGAATATCTTCGCAGTACAAACACCTATGAGAAAGGATCATTCGAGAAGCAAGGTCATTTGCATGGATGGTGAATCTTGGGTAAAAGTGAAATGTGATGGTGGTTATGAGTATCTAAAAGTTGATGAGCTACATCATCTGACAGATGAACTTAAATTAACCCCAAAATCAACACAACATAAGTTAAAGAATAAAAACCCTCAAGGGTCAGGTTCTGGTTTAAGCAAAAAGGATTATGAAAAGTACTGTGAGGTCAACTAGGATCTATATCCCTGGATGAAACAATGTAGCCAGATGAGGCTACCTTTCGATTAGCTTTAGACTGATAATTAATCATAAGGAAACCAACGAAAAGCAATGAATCAAAGATGGCAGGTTGGAGACTATTTCTACTGGTGGCACACCCCACTCCTAAGACGACTCCTTCTCAGACCGTTGGGTCAATTATTCTCTGATAATGACCTAGAAGGGGTTTATGGTGGTGGCAAACAGTTTGATATCATGAGAAACCCCTTAGAACAAACACTTTCATTCTCCCCTTTAACGAGTCATGACTAAGGACAAAACTGACTTAGAAATTCTTTTATCTAAGGATGAAGATATTGAACCTCCTGATGAAGATGATGGTAGTTGGAGATTTGACTATATGGATGACATGGTTATCGAAGAGCTGATGAGAGTTGGCATCACCAAACAGACCTATGAAATTTTTCTGATCGACGTCTTCAAAGACAAACAATCCTTCATCGATGAACACCTGAATGGTGATACCTCAATAGTAGATATTTATTCAAATAATGATGAGATGTTTAGGAACAATTATCAAATAGGTTGTTACTGGGTTAACAAAAGCCTGAACGAAACTCACTATAAATTCAACTTTCCCTTTGTTGTTTTCTACCATCAACAACACAGAAAGGAGGAATGGACACGTTACGTCTCCGTAGATGATTGATTACCACTCCACATGAATAATCATATCCCTAACTAGGGAGAATCCTAGGTTCAGATATTGTATGGAATTCTATTGACTGACATGCACTACGAACCAATACATGGTCTTGATGTGACTCATAGAGACATCTGCCCCGCACTCGCTAACAAGATCTAATTTAACGAGTGGGCTTTACTTCAACAGCCTAAGAAATCTCTTGCAGTGCAATCCTTTTCAGAAATAGAGTATCAAACCTATAGCAACAGCTTTACAAACATTATCCACAGATGTGGGGAGTAATCCCTATAAAAAAACATGGTGTATGAGTATATATTGGCTATAGATAATCAGTAAACAACTGACTGGATAGATATTAAGCTAGTAAATGGATCTTCTTCGATCCTCATCCTCTCACCAAGGATTTTTCCAGACATAGCGCCCAGTGCTTTCTTCCCGAGTGACAGCTATGCAGTTAGTAGAAATAAGCCAAAGAGCCTGAAGAATTGGCTTGGGATTGTAAAGGTATACCTTTGGGAAAGCATTTTTCAGGGCAACAGTAGCTTTGCCAGCATGGTAATGAGGCATCCAAGGTGCGATGTGATGAATGGCATGAGTAGAGCCTATCTTGTGATGGAGGAAATCAATTACTTTTCCATATGGCCTATCGATCGATAGGAATGCACCTCGCAATTGGGTAAATTCTGAACGACCAAGGTGGGGAACATCAGTATCTGTATGATGCAACCAAGTGTAGGTCACTAGCCAGATATTAACTACTAACAGAGGAGCTATATAAATTGCGAAAACAGTAACAAAGCCATCATGCAGGCTCCAGGCAATCAAAGCAAACAAAGTCAGGCCTATACCCCAATCGGAAAGCCATACTTTATTTATCCATTTTTCTGTCCACAGTTTTTTAGAGAAAGGTGCTATCGGCCAGAAGTGATTCGATAGGCCATATTTTGGGCCTCCCGTCTTCCCAGTCAGCAAATAGGCTGGCCAGCCAAAAATCAGATGAAGCACAAGCTGAAATACACCATATTGAACTTTTCCTAATTTGCCTGCTATGGCTATATCTTTTTCACCACCAGCTTGCTCATCAATTCCATTGCCACGAATAACCAAAGGCACGTGGGTCTCACCATTGGCGATATGGTTTGTATAAGTATGGTGAACTAAATGTGAACGCTGCCATGAGAAATATGGAACAAGAAGCATCGAATGCAACACATATCCAACGAATGTTTCTAATTTCCTATTTTTCGAGAAAGCACCGTGTCCGCATTCATGGGCGATGACCCATAAACCCATTGCTGTTGTGCCAGATACAAGCCAGTAGAGAAACCAAACAGGCAATAATTCCACACTAAGAGGAATGGAGATCCCTATAAAAATTACAATGCCCTGTATGATCAGAGATTGCGCTAGATAAGCAAGGGAAGTTTTGGTGCTGCAATTCAAGCATTGATGGGGCAAAATAGCCTTAATTGCAACCAGATCAGGTATATCGGCTTTGGAAACCTGAAGCGCCTTTCCATTGAGGCCAGACATCATGATCTCTTTAGCAGCTTTTTGTCTGAAAAATGTTTTTTCATGACTTTATGAATGATCATTCAATGACTATGGTTTGAAAGGGATCAGTGGATAGGATAATTGATAAAATCTCTGATTGCCGCTTTATGGGCAACTCAAGATGAAGGCAAATCATCTTACTTAGCTTATGAGCCAGTATGCTCCTTGCTTCGCCTAACCATCAGCTAGCTAGATCTAAGTCAATTCCTTTAATCTAAAGTAATAGGACATCAGTAGATAATGTGAGATTGCCTATAGAGATCGAAGAGCTTCAATGACTATCTCTACTTGAAAAGACTTCCCTATTGGCCCTTTAAACGATGTTTCTCCGATTGTGGCCCGTCACATCCATAGAGATAGCACTTAGAAGCATGTAGCTTTGACGGGTCTTAGTGATGTAGTTCGGGACCTTTCTGAACGGCACCTAGACCAACAGCGATATCAACACCAATCCAATAATGCTTAGAGATCTCTGCCCAGCACTCGCTAACAAGACCTACTTCAACTAAGCAGTACTACTGCATCTCGCCATGAAATCGCTTGCAGTGCAATGCTTTTGAGGGATAGAGAATCAGACCTATACCAACAGCTATACCAACGTTTTCCGCAGATTTCAGAAGTAATCCCTACAAGAAAAAATCCATGAGGGATAGGAGTTTGTGAATATCAAGCAGGTTCCTTTGCTCTGCTGGTTACGACTCAACACACCTTGTTCGCCCTAACAGATCATGTCTCAAGGAAATAGACGTGAGTTGCAGAGGGGCTATGGGGGCAACCAGGTCCGTCTACATACGTTATATAGCTTCAGACATTTGCGCTCTAAAACCTCGCTTCAACAAGAACTTTATCTTCTTCAGGTAATTTCTTGGAAGGATGGATATGCTAATTAAAGAAGCTTTATGCCAATGGCAACTCTAGAACGATTCAAAGAAGTACAAGCAACTTTAAGCAAGGAAAAGAAAGTTGAACTTTATAACTTGTTTCTTCAGAGCCCAGAGAAGGGTATTGAAGCGATTATTGAACTGGCAACTGAGCTAGGTGAGTCAATTACAAAGGAAGAGGTCTCACAGTTTATTTTAGAGATTGATGTCGAAGATGAATTTGATGATGTTGAACTGGATGAAGCAACACTGGCAGCAGTAAGTGGTGGTTATAGCGGCGGCCGTAGGGGATGCTGTAAAGAGGAAGCACACGACGAACCTTGGGGACGTTGTCCGGGGATGCGTCCAATGCGTAAGTGGTTATTTGGATCTAGAGTTTAACTTCAAATCAACTAATTTATCTCTTCCAAACCAATGGCTACTCTAGAAAGATTCAAAGAAGTACAAGCAACTTTAAGCAAGGAAAAGAAAGTTGAGCTTTATAAACTATTTATTGAGAACCCAGAGAAGGGTATTGAAGCGATTATTGAACTGGCAACTGAACTGGGTGAGTCAATTACAAAAGAGGAAGTCTCACAGTTTATTTTAGAGATTGATGTAGAAGATGAATTTGATGATGTAGAACTAGATGAAGCAACACTTGCGGCAGTAAGTGGCGGTGGTGGCGGCGGCCGTAATGGATGCGGCTGTAAAGAGGAAGCACACGACGAGCCTTGGGGACGTTGTCCGGGGATGCGTCCAATGCGTAAGTGGTTATTTGGATCTAGGGTTTAACTTTAATTCAACTCATTTATCTCTTCAAAACCAATGGCAACTATCGAACAATTCAAGCAAATCAGAGCTTCTGTATCTCCAGAAGTACAAACAGAGCTTTATGGGCTTTTAGTGCAAGACCTAGATGCTGCAGTACAGAGGATGATTGAGATTGGTAATGAGAATGAAGTCAGCTTCACTGCTGACGAAATCAGTTCTTATCTACAGGAGATGGATGCAGAGGATGAGTTCGATGATATTGAACTAGATGAAGCAACATTGGCGGCAGTATCCGGAGGATTCGTCAATGAGTGTATGAAAAGTACCGGAGGCGGTGCTAGTTCTAGAGAGAATGCCTCGCAGGCCAAAAGCGCCGCCATCACAGCGAAACTGGACGCAGAACATGACGTTGTGATGGCCCAAAGGAGAGTAAAAGCAGCGCAGGACGCGTTGAGCGCAGGCATTGCAGCGGCTCAAAAGAGAATCAACGAAGGTAGCGGAGATAACTTTATGTAAGCAAACGGCTTGCTAATGAGGCTAACTAATATCCGGTAGATTTCTCCAATATTCCATTTCTGGTAATTCCTCTCAGGACCTGTGACCAAGATCACAACTAGCAATGATTGTAATCAATGACGTAGTAGGGAAATTGGGAGATGATGTGTTCATCAGAGGGATAGATCTCTCACAACCATTCAACCCAATGACTGACAGCGAACTATCAATTGAACAGCAGCAGGAGG
The DNA here is from genome assembly GCF_001631965.1 of Prochlorococcus sp. MIT 1303. Classification (NCBI taxonomy): domain Bacteria; kingdom Bacillati; phylum Cyanobacteriota; class Cyanophyceae; order Synechococcales; family Prochlorococcaceae; genus Prochlorococcus; species Prochlorococcus sp. MIT 1303. The sequence goes on along the minus strand of NZ_LVHK01000040.1, from coordinate 66,346 downwards.
AAGATCGGTGTGAAGATGAATCTTTGACTGAGGCTGTGATTGGGTTATTGTGGGCAATCGTATATGTGATGATGCCGGTTGAGCGCGGGTCTTGCTCATAAGGTTGGCTTTGATGTAGGACCTATAGGCCGGAGAGCTTAAGTGATCAAGTAATATCCGGTAAATTCCTCCAATACTCTAATGCTTCTTGCTTCATAGCTTCTAGCTTGTGTTGGTCACGTGGTAGTTCGATAGTTGTATCTCCGAAAGTTAGAGTTCTAGATTCAGGCTTAGCATTAGGTTTGGCTATTGGCTTAGCTGTAGGCTTCTTGTAGGGCGCTTGTAAGTGATTAGTTCTTGATGGAGCTTTAACAGCTTTCTTTATGTTCTGCCTTGGTATCTGATTGATTGGTTTATTGATACTTAGTTGCTGTACGGCTTGAAGCTCTTGTTGTTGTAGCTGTTCTATTTCAGGTATGAGTAGTTGTTGAACCTTGAGTTGTCTTCTTGCGCAAGATTGGGCTTGCTTTGGGCGTAATAATTGAGTAGGCATGTATTGATAAGTTCAAGAAGTTAAGGAAGTTGTATTAAAGATAGTGGTTCACAAGCTCGCTTTGCTCGCTCGTTCACCTCACCATCAGCAATAGGGAGCTAAAGAGCTGTTGTGTCTTTCGTAAATAGTGTGTGGTCCTTATGAGCACAGCAACCTTTCCAGCCTGTTCATCAGATGAGTGTACTGTTGGGAGAGGTTTTTGATTGTCTGTTTGTCTTTATCTTCTTGAGCTGCTAGCAACATCTTTTCGTAGATGCCGACTTTGCTGAGCATGGAGCGGCAAAGCTTTTCTTTGGCTGTCGTAAGTGTCGTCATGGTGTTGGTATGTCTTTGTTTTCTTTCCTCTTAGAGTAGGGGGGTAGGTGTCTTTTTCTAGTGCTTGCAAAGGTTTTCAGTCAAGAGCGTCAAAGAACCGCTTGATGATTAGCTCTTCTGGTGTGAGGCGCTCTGGAGGTTGCTGAGGAATCAGCTGTAAGGGGGTAGGCGTTGGTTGATCCTCTCTACCTGCTTTTAATTCATTGAGCCATTCATCGAGCATGTCATCTGTAATTGGCTTCTGTTTGCTTGTGCCTAGACTCTATTACCAAGGTTTATATTACTACTCCTTTGTAATAAGATAATGACTACTAGTGGTATAGGTGAGCATCTTAAGGGCTTCATGGAAGAGAATTCTTAGTGGTTTAAGTACATGCAGTACGATTATTGAAGTGCGTAGACAAATAACCTTGTGGTGGCTCAGCAGGACTGATATGGGCAAGCTGCTTCCTGTAAAAATTTTGTAGAGCCAGATCCATAATTGAAGGTGAATACAGAGATAACTTTGAAAGAAAATCTATAAATGATTTACTAGGAGAAGTATATCGATCGGGAATCTGAACAAATCGCCTGTAGAAGTGATAATCATATGAATGCTTATTTTCAACAGCAAATGTAAGAATTGAACCATACTTAGGGAAGTCACAAGCTAACCCAGAATGCAGTAAACGTGGATCAAAAAAAACAACATCCCCTGGATTAACATCAATCCAAATCGCCTTGCGGGAACAACTGTTAACTAGATGGCTGCCTGGGTACAAGCCAAATGTTATAGGCCTGTACTCATGAAAGAAAGTAATTGCTCTAACAAATTTGAAATTTTTCAATCCAGAGTCCCAACTAGGCGGCTCAGAGAAATCAAACCATAGATCTCGATGGAATGGAAAACCAGATCTATGAGCAAACAAAATATCACCACCATGGCAAAATCGTATTGATGGGCCGATTAAATCTCGGATCGTTGAAATTAGTTTCGGGTATGATAGGAATGGCCAAATACTTGGCTCCTTAACAAGGAAGCATGGAGATAGAAAACCTTGCTTTAGACCATTTGATACTAGATCAGAGTCAGAATCATCGAGCCCACTAATTGACCGAGTGAATTGAAGCATATGATTAACCATTTCAAGGTCAATTAGACCCTTGGAATACCAAAAACCCTCTTCAGCATAACTTTGTCGGCTCAAAATAAAAATTTGACATTCTCTAAACACATTACTCAAAGAACAATGTGAGTAACTTTTTGTTGCGAATAATAGATGACATTCAGGAAGAAGCTACAATAGACTCTATATAAAAATTAAGTAAAATGAGCAAAGAGTCTGCTGAGGCGTTTGTATCCAATATGTATGCAGACGAGGACTATGCACAATCAGTTGTAGAAGCACGATCAAAAGAAGAGCGCCGTGAATTGCTTAACAAGCGAGGCTACGAATTTTCTCTAGCAGAGCTAGAAGCCGCAATCTCTCAGTTTGGTTTGTCAGATGACAACAGAGAGTTAACGTCTGATGAGCTTACCGCCGTCGCTGGGGGAGCAAGAAGCAGAGCTTCAAGAGGTAGGTTTTTCACGGCAGCTATGAAAAGTTTTGAAACAGGCTTTACAAGCGGCAGTGGTGTTAAATGTGACGGCTCAGGCAGCGAAAATGAATGCGTTTGCTGACGACTCATACATCAATGTATAAGAATATTAATATGATTTACTTGCCAACTCTTCACGCTAGATAAAATGCTCAAGTTAGAACAACACCATATTTCAAAACATGATGATTGTTATTTGGTTATTTTGCCAAATAAGATGAGTGCAGTTGCTGCTAACGAAAAACAAATAAACCTCTTGCGCTCACTTCAGTCAAGCAGCCTAGAGACTGCTTCAGCTGAAGAAATAAAAGTTTTGAATGAAATGAATATCATTACCAATAGAGAAAACCAGGATTTCGAAGAACTTACAAGTAAAGTAGATATTTATAAGATAGCTCTCTTTATAAGCCAGGATTGTAATTTTAATTGTGTCTACTGTTATGGCGCAGAAGAAGGTTCTCCAGTTGGAGGAACCTATGGGAAAAGAGGTAATATGTCTGCGATTACGGCAAGGAGTGCAATAGATTGGCTGATAACTGCATCAGGTGAATTAGATACAATTGCGATAGGTTTTTTTGGTGGAGAGCCACTTTTGAACTTTCAAGGTATGCAAGATATTGTAGAATATGCAAACAAACAAGCTAATAAACATGATAAAAAAATCAAGTACAGCATTACCACAAATGCCTCTCTTCTTGACGAAGATAAAATACATTTTTTAAAGGATAATGATGTACATGTAACGGTCAGCATGGATGGAGGTCGTCGCATTCAAGACTCTCAAAGGCCATTACCAAATGGAAGAGGAACATATGAATTAGTTGAACCAAAAGTAAAGGCCTTATTGAAGGAAATACCTGAAACAGTCTGTAGAGGGACAGTTTTTAATGACGCTGATGTGTTCCAAGCAGAACAAGATCTGAGTAAACTCGGATTCAAGCAAGTTTATCTGACTGTCGCATCGCCCTCTTTATTAAAACAACCTGAAAAAGAAATCAATACTTCGTCAAAAGTTGAAGTAGGCCTACATCGCTTTCATTACTCAATGCAAAAGGCAAAAGAAGAAGCCTATCAAATTCTCAAAGCAATCAAAAGTCGTGACTCTCTAAAACTAAATCAGTTGATAAAAAATGGAGCATGGGCCCGAAAAATCATTCGGTACTCAGAGCAATTTGTACAGCGCAAAAAAACACATTTCCCCTGTGGAGCAGGTCGTCATTATGTTGGTGTATCTGCTTCTGGTGATATATATCCATGCCATAGATTTGTCGGAACTGAATCTACTAAAATTGGTTCTATTTTCAACGGCGAGTTAAATCGGAGTAAGTACCATCAAACCACTCTACATAAAGATAATGGTAATAACTGCTCTAGTTGCTTTGCCAAGTACGTCTGTTCAGGAGGATGCCACCATGACAATATGGGTGCGACTGGAGACGTTCACGGACCAGATCCAGAAATGTGCGATTTGATTCGTGAAGTGGTTGAAGTGTCCGCACTAATTTCAATAAAACTAACAAATCAAGATAAAGAGTATCTTGAAAGCAATAAATTCTACCAGCCATATAATTGCCCTCTGGATATTTTTTGAGGTGAGTTCTTATTCTAACTCAAGACGATATTAAGCAATTTGCTAATAATGGTTTTCTAGTCAAGCGCAATTTCTTTTCAAAGGATTTGGTCGATAAAGCATTAAATTGCTTTCTTGAGTCATGGCCGAGAAGAAGAAAGAGCCTTGATAAAAATGGACTAAATTGGTATGGCCCTTTCAATCCTAAAGAAGAGTGCTCTGGTAATGGTCTAATTCGCAGCGGATATAGATGGCTAGATAGAAGAAAGTCCAAGGAAGATTGGATTGTGAAAGGTTTTCTTTTGAACCCTAATTTGATATTAAGTGCCGAACAATTGATGGGATTCAATAATTTACTGACACCTACAGAAATAAGAGGTATATATGCGACCTTGCCATCGCAAGGACAATCAGAGTTTCCTCTTTACCCACATGTTGATTCCCATCCATTCAGTCTTGGGGTTGTTACCTACCTGATGGATATATCATCACCTGGAGCAGGAGCATTCACTGTTTGGCCTGAAAGCCACCTTAAAATGAACTATTCTTTTATAAATAAAGTAGGTGAACAAAAAACCTTTGATCATAAAATTATACTTAGAGAAACATTAGATCAAATAAATCCATTAGAGCTTCTAGCTCAAAAGGGTGATCTGATCTTTTGGCACCATCGACTTATTCATGCTGCAGGAATCAATCACTCCAAAAACCCCAGGGTAGCCTTATTCGCAGATTTATTTCACAGTCAATTTAAGTTGCTAATGATTGAGGATTCATGTGTCAATCTTTGGAAACACTGGTCGCCAAAGCTAAGAAAATTGAACTAGTTCATCAACACAATATTCCTTATAACGAGAAGACAAGGCAAAGTAAATGCTTTAATGAGGTCATCAGATCAGTGTGCTGTTGGTAGAGGTGTTTGATTTTCTGTGTGTCTTTATCTTCTTGTGCTGCTAGCAACATCTTCTCGTAGATGCCGACTTTGCTGAGCATGGAGCGGCAGAGCTTTTCTTTACCGTTAGTGCGTGCAGTGTTCAAGGATTCCATCAATATAAATCAACATCAGCACAAGCAAGGTCTCTAATCATAAATTCTCAAAAGCTCACCAATAATCTCCTATTCTAGTAATACTCAAACTCTCAAGCAATGTTACTCATTAGAACCAATGAATCAACAGGGACTTATCAAAACACTGAAGTCATGTGATCTTATATCTAAAGGGCTTTCCGAACCTGAGCTTGAATTGCTTGCAACTTATTTTCAAGTGTGTGAATACAAGCCCAATGAGTGCCTGATGAAGGAGGGCGAACCAGCAACAAGCCTAATGATTCTGGTGTCCGGAGAGGCGCGGGCAATCTTATCAGATTTGCAGCTAAACATTATTCATCGCAAAACTATTTTTGGCGAGAGTATATTCAACGAAGAGCCGAATAGAATTGCAACAATAACAGCATCGAAAGACAGCATGGCAGGGATATTTGACCTTGAGAGCTATCAATCACTTATCAAGGATTATCCAATGATTGCAATTCAATTTAGCAGAACAATGATTGAGGAGCTCAAGCATTGGAAACTCTATAACAACGAACTATTTTACGATGATTCAATACAATATTTAGCGCTAATGGCCCATAATCAAATGAAGCAAAGTCTCGTAGACTTTACAAAGATATGCTCCGAAAGAATCAAAAGGCATCCACTTGTGGCCACAGGTACAACAGTTCAGAAACTCTTTAAAGAAGTGGGTTTAATGTTGTCTCGCAAGGTCGAATCTGGCCCACTTGGGGGAGATCAAGCAGTTGGAACAATGATCTCAAAAGGAAATATCAGTGCTGTAATCTTTTTTTCGTGATCCTTTGTCCGCTCATCCCCACCATGCTGACATCGAGGCACTTGGTCGCTTATGTGATGTCTACCAAATTCCATTTGCAACCAATCCAGCAACAGCAGTTGCTGGATTAAATGAATTAGAAAAGTCCATGACCATTCACTAGATATTGAAAATCGAGTTCTCAATCAATATCGAAACCAACAGAAAAAGGTTGTTGTTAACTCTAGGGAATAAACCTAAGAGGAAGTTAAGGAAATCGTATTACTGATGGTGGTTCACTCGCTAGCGTTACTCGCTCGTTCACATCACCATCAGTAATAGGTAAATGTGATGTATTTAATTAAAGGCTTCTGGGCCTTAGGCCTTAAAAGCAGAGCAACCTCGCCAGAAGTCAATCGCACTGAAGCTGGCAAACCCTTAAAAATATGCGCTACACCTCGTGCTTCACTCAAGCTGGTCCATAGGCCTGAGAGATAAGCCAGCTGCACTTTTACAGTGTTCTTACTTAATCCCCTACCTAACAACTTTTGCTTGTAGGCCTCAGCCATTTCGCGTGTACACGAAAGAGGGCTCGCTACTTGGCAAAAACTCATGAACGCTTCTAGAGCCTTGACCCACTGCACGTAGGTTCTTGAGGCAGGTTCTTTTTGCTGACGTCGTAACTCAAGCAAGTCTTCTGGCATCAACAAGCTCTCAGACTTTTCGATGCCTTGGAGCAGATCAAAACCTCTTTTGGCCTGTTCACTACTTAAGAGGCCTTGAACTCTCAACATCTCAAGGCCGACTGCCATATCACCCTTCTCAGCCTGAGGAGTCAGCCCAGGCAGAGCCCCTAACAGCTCATCAGTAGTCAAGGCAGCTTGCCCCCGTGCCTCCGCAATCAGCGCATCAGTTCTCTGCAAGAAAGCATTCTGGCGGGCTCTGGCCTCATGCAGAGTCTTCCCACCTGGCTCTTTAAACACTGCTTTGCCGATCACGCTCCTCAAATCCATAGGAACTGCCCGTTGCAGCACGTAGCTTTGACGAGCCTTAGTGATGTAGTTCGGGACCTTTCTGAACGGCACCTAGACCAACAGCGATATCAACACCAATCCAAGAATGCTTAGAAATCTCTGCCCAGCACTCGCTAACAAGACCTACTTCAACTATGGCGGGCAAGGCCCTCTGCCGACGCCTTCACTAGAAGCGATTACTGCAAGCTGGCAGAACATTCAAGAACTGGGTCCCTTCACCAACAGCGTGTGGCCCTATGTGGCCAAAGAAGTCCAAGCCACTCGTTCACACTTAGCCAAGCTCTGCGGCGTTGCACCCCATCGCATCGCTCTCACTGAAAATGTCACCAGTGGCTGTGTCTTGCCGCTCTGGGGCCTGCCTTTCTCAGAAGGCGATCGCTTGCTCATTAGCGACTGTGAACATCCGGGAATCGTTGCTGCATGCATCGAACTTGCCCGCCGACAACACCTGGAAATAGACACGCTTCCTGTAAAGAACTTGCGTCATGGTGCTAACGATCAAACGACTAGCGACAGCCTTGTGCTGGAAAGACTTGAGCAGCACCTCAAACCAAGCACAAGGCTGGTAGTGCTCTCCCACCTGCTATGGAATACAGGCCAGGTGATGCCGATATCAGCTGTTGCTAAAGCCCTCAGTCATCATCCACAACAGCCTTTCTTGCTCGTGGATGCGGCACAAAGCTTCGCCCAAATGCCTGTACAGGAAGCCGCTGCCGCTTCAGATATCTATGCCTTTACGGGGCACAAATGGGCCTGTGGGCCTGAAGGGCTTGGTGGAGTCGCCCTTTCAGAACGGGTGCTCGCCGAAGCGAATCCCACCCTGATTGGCTGGCGCAGCTTGCAGAACGAAGGCCATCTTCAAAACAACCTGAACGAACTCTTCCATCACGACAGTCGACGCTTTGAGGTAGCAACCTCCTGCGTGCCGCTGATGGCTGGCCTGCGCTGTTCGTTGGAGCTGCTCGAAACCGCAGGCTCGCAGCAGGAACGACTCAGCCAGATTCGCCAAGGCAGCCGAAACTTATGGAATCAACTACAACAGCTCACAGGCGTTGAAACACTGCTCAAAAGTGCCCCAGCCGCTGGTCTTGTCAGCTTTGAGTTACCCCAAGGCCCCCCAGCTCCTGATGTGGTTCAACAATTAGGAAACGATCAGCTCTGGATTCGGCATCTCGAAGATCCAATCTGCCTACGTGCCTGCGTGCACATCACCACTGAAGAGCAAGAACTCAATACACTTAAAACCGCACTCAAGCAGCTAGCTAGCAAAGGAGAGCCAAGCAATTAACCGTTAGCTGCTTTATCTTCTTTGCCAAAAGCAGATCAATAATCAATCTCAAAAGTTCCATTATCAACGACAAAACAAGTCTATGAATCAGAAGCAAAGTCAAATCCAGCCTCTAAGAGCATGCCTGATGTGCATCAAATCATAAAGCCATTGATTAAATAAATTCAAAAGGAAAAGCAGCCGATACTTAGACAAGAGAGGTGGGTTTATTCAGCACTTAATTAGCACTTACCCAAGCCGGTCAAGTGCTACATCGGCGATGATCTCACAAAATGGCTATGCTTTAATTGTCAAGTCGGTTTCAGCAGGGATCAGCTGCTGAAGGAAAGGGGGAAAGTTCGGTGAAAGTCCGGCGCTGTCCCGCAGCTGTAAAGCGCAACCGCCCTTCTTAGAGCACTTGCGCGAGTCAGAATACCCGCCGAATTTCCATCGACGAGGATCGAATCATTCCTACCAAGCTTGCCCACCGGCACCCTTCCACACGATTGCGCAGCTACAGCTGGCTCATTGCAGCCATCCTGTCCACTCCAGCATTACTAGCGATGCTGGTGAGGCCAGCTTTCGCCCATCACCCCTTCGCAATGCCAGAAGCGGGAAATCTCAATGCCCTGCAGGGTTTAATCAGTGGGGTTGGCCATCCACTACTTGGGCCAGACCACCTCTTGTTTCTGTTGGCGATTGGCTTCGTGGGCTTGAACAGACCACGCCAATGGCTGGCACCATTACTAGCAGCTGGTCTTCTCGGTAGTGCGATCTCCCTAATCATCCCCCTGCCAGAAACTCTCTCTGTTTATGCAGAAGCACTTGTCTCACTGAGCCTTGTCGTTGCTGGCCTCGTGGCTTTAGGCAAAGCATCTCCCTTGCTTTTGGTACCTTTAATTTCCCTACATGGATATCTATTAGGGGGAGCAATCATAGGAGCAGAACCAACTCCACTAACAGCTTATTTCCTAGGCTTGTTCATTAGTCAGGGAAGTATTCTTTTGCTTATCACAACATATTCAAAGCGTCTTCTTGATAGCATCGGCAAAGGCGGGCAACACATTGCCGCAGGCATTTGGATCGGCATTGGAGCCGCTTTTGCCTGGTCACTATTAATTCCTTAAAAGACAATCTACTTGTAAATTAAGTCTTCTATTTTAAACAAAATAAACAGTTGGCCATATGATGCAAAGCATAAGACTTCAGCCAACGATCACTAGACCCTTTAAGGGTCACAATAAGCTCAACAACGTCAAGGCCTTATTTTGTTCTTAGTGTGAACTCTTTGTTAACACTAAGAACAAAGCCTCATCCAGAAACCTCTCTTTGATAGAGGGTTCATCAACTTTGCAGTCGCGATCTGAGCGCCCGCTCAGCTTCCTCGCGATCATCAAAATGCACCTTGCTGGTTCCGAGGATCTGATAATCCTCATGGCCCTTGCCTGCCACCAACACCACATCACCAGGAGCCGCCTCGGCAATCGCAAGAGCAATCGCCACCGCCCGGTCAACCTCCACAGTTAAGGCTGTGCCTTGAGGGATTCCAGCCACCACATCAACCAGTATTTGCTGGGGATCTTCTGTGCGGGGATTGTCTGAGGTCACCACCACTCGATCGGCCAACCGCGCTGCAATCGCAGCCATCTGAGAGCGCTTGCCACGGTCTCGGTCTCCTCCACAACCAAACACGCAACACAAGTTTTTACTGGTGAACGGCCTGGAAGCCGTCAAGGCATTCTCCAAACCATCAGGGGTGTGGGCGTAATCCACCAACACAGTGGGCACTTGACTGGCATCAGCTGCAGGGATCAACACGCGCTCCATCCGCCCAGGTACGCCGCGGAAGTCTGCGATCGCTTTCAACAACAACGGCAAGGGCAAGCCCTGTTGCAACAACACCCCAACCGCCTGAAGCAGGTTCATCAAGTTGAAGCGACCCAGTAATGGAGAGTCAAACCAGCCCTCACCACAAGGGCTGATCAGGCGACCTTGAACCCCAGCGGAGCTCATCGTCAGCTCCGTCATTGTCAGTTCAGCGTCAGCTCGCTGCAAAACACCCTCGGCAAGAGAACTGCGCCAACAGGTATCGCCGAGACGCTGCGCCAATCTTGCGCCCCAGGGGCCATCAATATTCACCACCGCCTTGGCTGATCCAAATTCCAGCAACGGTGGTGCAAACAGCTGCGCCTTGGCCTCGAAGTAAGCCTCCATCGAAGAGTGATAGTCAAGATGATCTTGAGTGAGGTTGGTAAACACGGCACCAGCAAAACGACATCCCGCCACCCTTTGTTGTTCAAGGGCATGAGAGCTCACCTCCATCGCTCCCAACTCAGCACCGGCCTCAACCGCTTGCGCTAACTGAGCCTGAAGGCGATCAGCAAAGGCCGTGGTATGCGTTGCGGGAACGCTGTAGTTAGGCCAGCGATTCACGAGGGTGCCAAACAAGGCAGTTGATCTGCCCACAGCCACACTGAGATGCTCAATCAGATGGGTGGTGGTGGTTTTGCCATTCGTCCCCGTTACCCCGATCAGAGCAAGTCTCGAGGAGGGCTGCTGCCAAAAGGCCGCTGCCAGCTGTCCAACCCATGCTGCAACCGGCTCGGGTACCACCACTACCGCATCTGTAGGCCCAGGCGGCTGCAAGGCTGCTGCTGCCGGACCAATCACCGCCGCCTCTGCACCAGCGGCCAAAGCCTGACGCCAAAAGCTGCCGCCATCAACCTGTTCACCAGGTAAGCCCAGGAATAAACAGCCTCGAGCAACCGCACGGGAATCACAGCTAACCATTGCAAGACAGGGATTCCCCAATCCCTCCGGCACAGGTAGTCCTACAGCCCGCAACAATGAATGGAGCATCTGGGTCATTCCAGGCCCGCCCATGAATGGAGCCGTTCTAGTCCGATCCAAGCGCCTTGGTGCAGGCCTGTTGCAACCAGCGGAACAGTCCTTCCCCCCCAAGCCGCGGCGACACCCGCGGCAGCTCTAGCGAAAACTGTTGCTCCAGTTCAACCAACACCAAAACAGGAACCTGCAAGTCGTAATGGTCGCGGATACTGGCGGGTGTCGCACCATCATCGATATCGATCACACACAGCGTTAAAGGTGGCTGGAGTTGATCCAAAGCCAGCTCACGCAGGCGTTGTTCAAGCCCCTCACAGAGACAACAACCATTGCGGCTGTAAAGCAACAACCTCAAGGCCTGCATTAATCAGGCACCGGGTCGCAACCACAGGGGGTAAAAGGATGGCAACGAGACAGGCGCCGCAGGGTGAGCCAACCACCTCGCCATGGTCCATGACGCTGGATCGCTTCAAGCCCGTATGCACTGCAACTTGGGATGAAGCGGCAATGGGGCCCAAGTAAAGGGGAAAGCCAGGTTCGATAAAAGCCAATCAAGGCAAGCAGCACTGAACCAATGGCTCGATTGAGCAGTGCAAAGATGCCGCCGGATAGAGTATTGGATTCGCGCATAGCGAGCCGAAGGCTGGGCCTTGAGGTCCAGCATGACGTATCGGGAGCGCGAACTATTCTATCCAACCTGCCTTAACCCATGTCTCGATACCGCGGCCCTCGACTGAGGATCACGCGGCGCTTGGGAGATCTACCAGGTCTCACCCGGAAGGCCGCTAAGCGGTCCCATCCCCCCGGTCAGCACGGCCAAGCCCGTCGCAAGCGCTCCGAATACGCGATCCGCCTCGAAGAAAAACAGAAGCTACGCTTCAACTACGGAATTTCCGAACGGCAGCTTGTGCGCTACGTGAAGAAAGCCCGTGCCCAAGATGGCTCTACAGGAACCAACCTGCTCAAGCTGTTGGAAAACAGACTCGATAACGTCTGCTTCCGCCTCGGTTTTGGGCCCACAGTTCCAGGTGCTCGTCAACTGGTGAACCATGGCCATGTGACCGTGAACGGCCGTGTTCTCGACATTGCTAGTTACCAATGCAAAGCCGGTGATGTGGTTGCCATTAGAGAGCGCAAAGGCAGCAAAAAGCTGGCCGAAGCGAACCTAGAGTTCCCCGGATTGGCAAATGTTCCGCCACACATCGAGCTCGATAAAGCAAAAATGAGCGCCAAGATCATTAGCAAGTGCGAACGTGAATGGGTCGCACTTGAGATCAACGAACTGCTGGTGGTGGAGTACTACTCCAGAAAGGTTTGAATCAAAATCAGCCAAGCGTTCTTCAACAGGCCCCTGCTTTGCAGGGGTTTTTTGTTGCTGTTGCCTACCCTGCACAAAGCCCTCTCTAGATCGTGGCCCCAGCTCAAAGCGATCAACAGCAGGTTGCAGGGATCAGTACCCGCGCCATCCACCACGGCGAGAGCTTTGCAGCAGAGACCGGCGCCGTGATGCCACCGATCTTTACCAGTTCAACCTTTGCCCACGGCAATCCTCAAGGCTTCGACTACACCCGTTCAGGCAATCCCAATTTCCGCATCCTCGAATCAGTGTTGGCAGCCGTGGAAAGCTGTCAATTCGCCACTGTCTTCGCTTCAGGGGTGAGCGCCATCACAGCCATCGCCTCAACACTGCAAGCCGGAGATCTGGTGCTCTGTGAGGAAAATCTTTACGGCTGCACCGTGCGCTTATTCGAGCAGGTTTTTAGTCGTTTTGGTGTACAAACAGCCTGGCTGGATTTCACCAATCCATCAGCTCTTGATGCCATTGCAGTTCAAAAACCCGCAATGATCTGGCTGGAAAGTCCAACCAATCCCCTGCTCAAAGTGATCGATCTAGCAGCCGTGTGTGATGCCGCTGCAGCAGAAAAAATCCCAGTCGTCGTCGACAACACGTTTGCCACAGCCCTACTACAACGACCACTGCAGCTAGGCGCCACCCTCTCACTGACCAGCACCACCAAATACATCAACGGCCATTCCGATGCCCTTGGCGGTGTGGTCTGCAGCGACGACCCGCACTGGCAGCAAAAGATGGTGTTCGCACAAAAGGCCTTGGGATTACAACCCTCCCCATTTGACGCCTGGTTGATTACTCGCGGCATCAAAACCCTGCCACTCAGGCTCGAACGCCAAATCGCTAATGCTGCCGCCATCGCCGATCAACTGGCCAGCCATCCGCGCATGCACTGGGTGCGCTATCCATTCCGTTCAGACCACCCCCAGCAGGCTGTAGCCCGCAAGCAGATGAGTGGTGGTGGTGCAATTGTCACGGCCAGTCTCAACGCTGACCAAAGCCAGACTTACGCCTTCTGCAAAAGCCTGAGCTATTTCACCATGGCCGAAAGCCTGGGCGGTGTTGAAAGCCTCGTTTGTCATCCCGCCACCATGACCCATGCCTCAGTCGATCCAGATGTCAAGCGAAAACTTGGCATCGATGATGGTCTGGTGCGCTTCTCCGTGGGCTGCGAAGACCTCGCTGATCTCAGCGCCGACTTAAATCAGGCCCTCAAACAGCTGTAGTGAGCCCACGCGACCTACTGCAGGATCCCTGCTGGCACGCTGATGACCTCGGCAAAGCTCTACCAGATAGTCCCCATGCTGTTTCGGTAGCCCTACCCCGCTGGCAAGACGTGGTCGCCTATGAGGAGAAAGACCCTGCTTGTCTCAAGGCCCTACAGGCCATCTACCCCCGCTTCGGCTTCCATCCACTGGTAGCAGAGATCGCCCAAAAAGCACGAGAAGAGCATGGCTGTGCAGATGGCAGTGCCTGGCCCTATCCCACTGCTGCAGCCGCTGAACGAGCCAGGTTTCATTGCCAGCGCAGTGAGCCGATGGCAAAAACAACCATCAAAACCATACTGGGCCTGCCATGTTTGCTCACCGACGCAAAAGGCTGCAGCGCTGCCAAGGCCTTCTGGCAACACAGCGGCCTTGGTGCATCCTCACGTCAGGCTGCTAGCGCACTTGGGCACGAACCATTCCCCTCACTGCAAGCCAGCGCGGACGCCCAGACGTTGCTAAGACGACGACTCGCAGAGATCTATGGCTGCGACCCAGAGCTCGTGCAGCTGCATCCCTCCGGGATGGCTGCTCTCACCAAAGCCCTGCAAGCGATTACGGCTCTACGCCCAGGCAAACCCTGCTTGCAGCTTGGCTTCCCCTATGTGGATGTGCTCAAGCTGCCTGAGGTGGTGTTTGAAGGTTGCGACCTTCTACTGACAACAGAGCTGAACCGATTGGCCCTGGAGTTCGATCGCAGACAACCAGCCGCTGTGATCGTTGAGCTACCCAGCAACCCCATGCTGCAGTGTGTCGACCTGCCAGCGGTAGCCCGCCTAGCACAGGCTCGTGGTATCCCCGTGATCGCTGATGACACCATCGGCTCACCACTCAATCTTGATGCCCTGCCCCATGCAGACCTGGTGTTTAGCTCCCTCACCAAAAGCTTCGCCGGCCGTGGTGACATCCTGGCGGGTTCTCTCGTCGTAAGCCCCAACTCCCGCTGGCGAGAGGAGCTGTCCGGAGAGCTCTCGACTGCCCTTGCTCCCCTCGGGGATGCTGATGCCATCGCCCTAGAACAAGCCAGCCGAGATGTGGCCCAGCGGCTGCCGCAGCTCAACAACGCCTGTCAATATTTGGCAGGCAAACTGGCAAGCCATCCTGCCGTTACTCGCGTCCACCATCCAGGCCAATGCGCCAACTTCCAAGCCCTGATGCGCCCTGGCGCCGGCCACGGCTGCCTGCTCTCGTTTGAGCTATGGGGGGGGATAGAGCAAGCCAAGCGGGTGTATGACGCCCTGCAGGTCTGCAAAGGTCCAAGCCTCGGCACAAGCTTCACGCTGGTGTGCCCTTATGTACTGCTCGCCCATTACAACGAACTGAGCTGGGCAGAATCCTGTGGAGTACCCAGCCATCTGCTGCGCGTATCCGTAGGGCTTGAAGATCCCGATAATCTTTGGCGCCGCTTTGAGATGGCCTTCAAGGCCTAACCGTAAGCAACCCATCACATGGTCGTCACAACAGATCATCGTCCTCACCAATAGAGCCAAATTCCAGCTAATGATGTGGTCGATTCATATGCACGCATGTCCCGCATTTACGAAGACAACAGCCAGGCAATCGGCAACACTCCACTGGTCAAACTGCACGCCGTCAGCAAAAACGCCAAGGCAACTGTTCTCGCAAAGATTGAAGGCCGCAATCCCGCCTACAGCGTGAAATGCCGCATTGGCGCCAACATGATCTGGGATGCCGAAAAGCGCGGTTTACTGAGCAAAGAGCGCACGATCATTGAGCCCACCTCTGGTAACACCGGCATCGCTCTGGCCTACACAGCAGCAGCCCGCGGCTACAAACTGATCCTCACCATGCCCGAATCAATGTCGCTAGAACGGCGGCGGGTGATGGCAGTGCTTGGTGCAGAACTCATTCTCACAGAAGCCGCCAAGGGAATGCCAGGCGCCATTGCCAAGGCAAAAGAGATCGCCGAAAGCGATCCCCAGAAATACTTCATGCCCGGTCAGTTTGAGAATCCGGCCAATCCCGACATCCACAGCAAAACAACCGGTCCAGAAATCTGGAACGACTGTGATGGCGCCATTGATGTGCTCGTGTCTGGCGTAGGCACCGGCGGCACGATCACAGGTGTCTCCCGTTACATCAAGCAGGAGAAAGGCAAAGCCATCATTTCTGTAGCCGTCGAACCAACCCATAGCCCGGTCATCAGCCAAACCCTCAACGGGGAAGAGGTCAAACCTGGTCCTCACAAAATCCAGGGCATTGGAGCCGGCTTCATTCCCAAAAACCTCGATCTTTCTTTAGTGGATCGTGTGGAGCAGGTCAGCAATGATGAATCCATCGCCATGGCCCTGCGCTTGGCAAATGAAGAAGGTCTACTGGTGGGCATCTCCAGTGGTGCGGCAGTTGCAGCGGCTATTCGTCTGGCAGAACAACCCGAATTTGCGGGCAAAACCATCGTGGTAGTGCTGCCAGACATGGCCGAGCGTTATCTCTCCTCAGTGATGTTTGAGAGTGTGCCCACAGGCATCATTCAGGCCCCTGTAGCTGCCTAAATCGCATCCAGCTAGAACTAATCAAGAGGGGCGGGCCGCTGGCAACACCGCCCCTGGATCAATCCACATCGCATCGCCATAAGAGAAAAAGCGATATTGGTGCTCAATGGCCTCGGCATAGAGCGCCAGCAGTCGTTCACGACCAACCATGGCACTCACCAAAAGCAATAGAGAGCTTTTGGGCAAATGGAAGTTGGTGAGCAGTCCATCCACCACGGCAAAGCGGTAACCCGGCTGAATCACCAAATCCACTGATCCACAAAACGACTGCAGGAATCCGCCACCTGCCAAAGCAGCACCTTCAAGGGCCCTGACACTGGTGGTTCCCACAGCAATCACCCGGCCTGCTCGTGCGCGACAAGCCATCACCGCCTCAACAACTTCGTCGCGCACCTCCACCCACTCGCTGTGAAGCTGCAAATGCCTCAGATCCTCAGTTTCAACAGGTCGAAAGGTGCCTAAGCCCACATGCAAGGTGACACTGGTCAGCATCACTCCCCGCTGCTTGAGAGCCTCCAATAACTCATCACTGAGATGAAGCCCCGCCGTTGGCGCCGCAACGGCGCCGGGGCGAGATGCATAACGGGTCTGATAACGCTCGCTATCACTTGGATCATGACGTTGGATATAAGGCGGCAATGGCACTTCGCCGTAGCGCTCAAGCAGCAACTCAAGCTGCTCGGCATTGGCGTAATGGCTCGGGAACTGCACAACCCGTCCGCCACTAGCGCTGTCTTTGCTAATCACCTGCAAAGCAATGGACTCCTCTCCTAGAGCCTCGAGCCAAAGCTGATCACCTGGGCGCAAACGTTTAGCAGGCCGGCCCAAACACAGCCAGCGACCCTCACCACGCGGCTCAAGCACCAACAACTCAGCCAATCCACCAGCTGATCGCCGCACCCGCAGCCGAGCCTTAAGAACGCGAGTGTCATTGATGACAAGCAGATCACCAGCGCGCAATTCATCCTGCCAATCCCAAACCTCGGCATGTCGAGCGATGGGAGGCTTCATCCCCAATGGCTGCACAATCAAAAGCCGCGCCGCATGCCTTGGCTCCACCGGCAGCTGAGCTATGCGCTCAGGAGCAAGCGGATAGTCATAAGAACTGAGCAGAGAATCTCTTGGGTCTAGAACCATTCGTGAAGTCTTGCTTTATGAGTGACGTTCAAAAAACCGTTCAAAAAGTTCTGGGTTCACAAACCACCAATTTTTTGGTCCGCTGGTCATTCATATCCATTTTAATGCTCTAGCAGGGAAGAGCATCCACCAGAGCAGAGCGTCAGTTCAGCAGCCCTTACAAAAGAGGTCAGAGCAAACCAAAGCAAATCTCCTGGAAATCACTACAGGTTTTCAATCTTCTCTGCTGAGGGCGCTCAGCATCATCCTCATCGCACATTGCGGCACCATGCACTTGATTCTGTTCAGATTAAAGTGAATAGGGCCAAAACTATTGATTTAAAGCTCGAAGCTTTCTCTCACAAAAATCATGCAAAAGCCTGCTTCTGTTGCGATTAAGTAAAAACCTGTATGACCCAAGATGCAATTCATGGGTGTATTCAACTATTCCTGGAGGATTACATCTGAATATCAATTCAAAATCATGATCTTGATGGAACTGATCTCTACCTATCACTCTTAGAAGAAACAATATCTTGTCATCTCTTGCATCAGATCGCTTGTAGAAACAAACCGTCAAGTTGAATACTGTGCACTCGACTCTTTCCCATCTACGCTCACTATTGATAGGTAATACAACTGTGGGCGGCAATACAGGGTTAAAAAGGTTGTATAGGAATGGGAATTAAAAGGATCAATTTCAAGTGCCATATTCAAGCCATTACGTGTATCTAAAAAACTTTCAAGGCTTGGATTTTGCCGAAGCAGAAATATTTCATGTTTGGCAAGTCCACGCTTAGTGTAGGCATTGACATACTGCTGATTAATCTCTATTTCCTTGTTATAATCAGCAATTGCTCCTTGGCAATCTTTTAGATCACTCTTGGTATTGCCGCGCTTAAGATAATCATCAACACTTTGAGCATGTGCTGCCTGGGCTGAAAACACAACATCTACCGCCATTACCGTAGCAAGCGATCCCTGTAGCAATGGCTGCCCTAGTGGCAGCAGAGATAGAACAGCAGCAAGGGCAATATTTCGGCGAGACATCAGTTGAACGCTTCTGATTTCAGAGTGGTCAGCAGATCTTATGAGACCTGGCGGCGAAAGTCCTTGACTTGAAGTCTTAAGAGATTTAATTCAGGGATCTATTTCTGGAACCCATCCTTCATGAGTGCATACACCATAACCATAACTGTATCCCTGCACATTAATCATATTTGGGATAATGGAATGAGCGCATGCATATCGATCCCCGACCTTGATAATTCCAGGAGAAATGTTCTTTACCTTAATTCCAGTATCTAGATAGCACCCACTCTCAAGACGAAAAGTGCATATGGCACCACGAGCATTTGTAAACTCAAAGTATCTTCCACTTGAATCATATGTACCAGAGTCAGAGAATGGGGGTCTCCTAAATGTATATACCTCAAGTGATTTTAAATTTGCATCCTTGAAAGATGCTTCACCATCACCCCTTGCAAGCAAATCACTGCATGAAATTAGTAGTAGTCCAAGTGCTACCAAGAATAATGCGATAGCACCATTACGACTTTGAGTCATCAAAGGTTGCTCCACTGACATCACAGACTAGGTATCGCAGTCAGATCCACCATTAGGGCAGCACCTTCAAGGCATTAAGAAGGGCACCCGCGTTGGATGCCCTCAAATCCAGGACAGGTTTTCAGGGTTTCTACGTCCTCGGACTCCTGATTGAGGTCTAACGAGGGAGATTGACAGGGGCATGAGTAGGAATACTGTTTCTGCTTGTATACCGAGTCGTTAGATATAAGGCATCAAGAAAATGGGCCCAGAAGCCATACCCTTATGAGAATGACAATCCCAATGAATCAACCGATCCTTCAGTAGCAGATGAAAGCGTGAGACACATACCACTACTAGTAATGCTTCTGGTCGGTTCACCTCTCATGGCAGAACCAGAAACCCCATCAAATGAGTTGCGTTGTCGCAAATGGGCAGATCAAAAGGTCCCTCATTCCAAAATCCAATGCCGAGACCGTATGGGTAAGGTCACCGAGGGGGTCTGCATTAGTTGCACTTGGGTTCAGGCATATGAGAAATGTCTTCATTGGGGAGTTGAGAAATGAAGGTGTTGATCCAATATCAAGATCAATTCGCTAATTGTCACTCTTAACAGACCAAAAACAATGAATAAGATATTTACAAAACTGCCAAGAACAAAGCAATGAGCAAAAGCCTCTTCGCCTACTCAATCGAAATAGAAACGTCTTGGAGTTGATTGACTCCCAACTGATTAAAGAAGCCGCGACAGCGATCCCTCTGCCGTTGATCAAGAGGTCTCTGAGCAAAGGATCACTAAGGCCAACCTAAACACTTCTAGAAGCCCATGCAAGATTGCAGAGCCTTTCTCTAAATAGAAATCCATCTGCCTTTTCGTTGAAGGCAGCAAGAAACATATCGACAAAAGTGAGAATTACTTCAATGAGAATCAATTGCAACGCCTGAGCAATTGCTCCTGCTAATCCATTATTCTTTAATAGCAGACAATTAAAAATGACCAGAGACATGAATTTCTTCACTGCTTGCTTCCTTTTCATTCTCGCGACATCCTTCCCTCAATCAATTAAATCACAGACAATCAAGGGTATCACCAATGACTATGATTCTTACTCTCCATGGAGTCCTGGGGATACTGGGGTTTATGTTGACAAGGATGGCTATGTCTTTGATCCCTGCATGTCAAGATTTCCAGAAGATTGCGAAAAGGAACCCTATAAGAATCTTGGCAAGTGGCAACGGATAAGTGATGAAGTCATGCAAACTCCAAAGGGAACTTATTTCTGCAGGAATGAAGCTCTTAAGAGAGGCACATCAACCAATGAGCTATTCAGTTGCACAAAAGAGGGATGGGTTAAGAAGATTTGTACGCAAGGGAGATGTGTAATGGGTGGAATGGGAGATCTTTAATGCTTACTTGAGTTTGTTGCTCTACTTCAACTCTAGTCTGACATTTAGAAAACCTCAGTCGCCCATCCAACCTCTAGTTCCTTTCTCATGATCCATGGATGACACATGCAATTGTGGTGCCTTCATTTGAGCCTCAGGCCTACTGCGGGAGTGAATAGATAACAGCAATGCGAGGATGTTTTCCCAAAAGCCCCTTTACTGCCTCTCTAAAGCTGAAAGGCCAAAGTGTGTGTAGAAAGGTTGTCAACCCATACGACGTTACTGATCAACTATCCCGCCAGGTAATAACGAACCACGCAAAAGACTCGGCTGTAGTCGCCAGACAGGGCCTTAAACAAATAGACAGCCCGCTGATTGAGAAGCGTCTGATCCAGCCAATCGCGAGTGATCACCAGAGCCATTACCACAGTGGTCGTGCGCTCCGGATGAAGCTCTTCCTGCTCCACGACATAATCACAAAAAGGATCAATCACCGAACTAAAGCGACTCTCCAAAAGGCGGAGCTCGAGTTCACCCGGATGATCGCCAACAAGTCTGTCCCAGGCGGTACGAATTGCGTCTGGATCATCATCGTCGCCGAGCACAAAGACAGCCGTCACGGAATCAGCAATGGAACATCCATAACGCAACGCTTCCATGGAGGCACGCCACAAACCCGGGATCCAAACGATGCAATGATTACCCAAAGGAGGTTGGCGAGGCTCCACCTGCAATGGGCCAAAGTCAGGCTCCAAAGCGAGCGATGCATAAGCCTTTCGATAGCGGCGTCGAATCTGCGCCAGACCCCATACCAATGCAGGGATGGCAATCACCACAGTCCAGGCACCCTCCTGGAATTTGCTCACCACGATCACCACAAGCACCACAAAAGTGGTGACTGCACCAAGAGCATTCATCAACAGTCGACCCTGCCAACCATTCCCCCGCAACCGCCACCAACGACGAACCAATCCCAGCTGAGACAGGGTGAAGGCAGTGAAGACCCCCAGGGCATAAAGGTTCACGGCAACAGTGGTATCGCCTTTGCAGATCACGATGATCAGCGCCGTGACCAGCAAAAGAACGCCAATACCGTTCTGGTAGACCAAGCGATCACCAATCCAGCTCAACTGCCTTGGCAGGCAATGATCTTCTGCCAACATCGCCGCTAAACGAGGGAAACCTGCAAAGGCGGTGTTGGCCGCCAAAACAAGGATCAAGAGCGTGGAAAGCTGCAGAGCCCAAAGCAGAACACTGCCCGAACCAAAAGCCCGCGAACCGATTTGAGCCAACACAGTGACCCGATCATTCGGAGCGATGCCATACATGTAACCCAGTCCACTAACCGCCAAAAACATGGCGGCTAGCAACACACCCATCACCAACAACGTGCGTCTGGCATTGACCACCGCAGGTTCCTGAAAAACCTTCACGCCATTGGCAATGGACTCAATACCAGTCATCGCTGAACAACCTGAACTGAAGGCCCGCAGGATCAAAAACCACCCCAACGGCTGAACGGCTTGAACAGCTGGAGGCATATCCGGCACGAAGCCATGCTCAAAAATCAGATCCTTCAAACCGGCAAGGATCAACAAAGCCACCATCGCCACAAAGGCATAGGTGGGCAAAGAAAAAAGACGTCCGGTCTCTTTGAGGCCGCGCAGATTGGCCCAGCCGATCAACGCCAACAAAAGCAATGCAAGCGAGACCTCGTGATCGAGCATCGATGGCACTAAGGAGGAGAGAGCCTGAGTGCCTGCCATCAGGCTCACCCCCGCGGTAAGGGTGTAATCGATCAGCAATGCCGCAGCTGCGATCAAACCAACGTTGCGGCCAAGGTTGTCGCGTGCCACGACGTAGGAGCCGCCCCCTTTCGGATAAGCCTCAATCGCCTGGCGGTAGGAGAGCACAACGATGGCAACCAGAGCAATAATCGCCAGGGTGATCGGCACAGAAAGGCCAAGGGCACCGCTGCCGCCAAGAATCAGAACACCAAGTGCAGCTTCAGTGGCATAAGCCACTGACGACAAGGCGTCCGACGAGAGGATCGGCAGAGCCTGAACACTGGGCAGCCGCTCATCGTCAACCTTATTGCGGAGGAGTGGATGCCCAAGAAGTTTCTGGAAAAAGCTCAAGTCGTCTTGGAATCGTTTTCTTCAGGATGCACAAAAGGAAGCAAACGGCACTTTCACAGGTCTATGACGTAACACCGAGACCTGAAGAGCTTGCACTACTTACGTACTACAACTAGAAGAACCAACAGAACGGTCTGAAGCGATGAAACCCATTTCCTTTCCCATCCTTGGAGGTGCATTGCTGGGCTCGCTGTCGGTCTTGCTTGCCTCCTGCGATGTCTCCAGAATCACGGGTAATGCGTCAAGCTTCTCAGGGAGAGTTTCCGTATCAGGAAAGCCCGTCAGTGAAGCCAAGGTTTTGCTCTGGCAGTCTTCCGCCAAGGATGGAGCGAAGAAAATCGTTGAGACCAAAACCTCTAAAGATGGGGCGTTCAAATTGTCCATACCCCGCAATAAGGATAAGGTCACTTATTTAATTTCCGAAGGAGGAAGTGTCGATGGGCAAGATGCTGGCAACTTGAAAATGCTCACTGTTCTTGACTCCAATTCCAACAAGTCTGTCGTCATCAACGAACTGACATCCGTGGGATCAGTGTGGCCCAATGCTCAACTTATCAACGAAAATAAAATCATTGGTAGCAAAACAGCTTTAGCCATTGGTTCGGGACATGTAAGCCACCTAGTCAATACAAGCACTGGCAAATATGGCGAAACACTTCTGAATGGCTTAAACCTACCCAACTCCGAGACGATGGTTCGTCTCAACGTCCTTTCCAACCTATTGGCCCTTTGTGGCAATAGCAATACAGCCGATGGCTGTAATCAGTTCCTCAATCTAACCAATTCAGATAACAGCCTCAACGCACTGATTTCTATCGCCAAACAGCCGTGGGCAAAAGCCAGTGAGCTCTACAAACTGTTCACTCAACAATATCCACTCAACAAAGCAGCACAAATTCGAGAAGGCGCAACCCTTCCCTACCTGTTATTTGAACCGGAGAGTTTTTCACTCTCGATCCGTCTAGAGGGTGGCGGCGCAATGGCACTCGGGAAAATGATGTTTGACGACAACGCCAATATGTGGAGTGGTGCCAACTGGATGCCTGGTTCCCAATCTGGTGTCATCAACTCCATTGGAGGAGGGCTCACAAGGTTCAACGCCAGCGGAGAAGCGCTCTCCCCATCACCTCAGGGATATAACGAACAAGGGCTGAATGGCGTGGGCTGGGGAACAGGAGTCTCGAAAAATTATGCCTGGGTAGGCACTTTTAACAACAAGATCGGGGTCTTTGATCTTGAAGATGGCAAACCACTTGGACCGGCGACTGTTGATGGCGAGATCGGCCAACTGCAAGCAGTAACAACCGCCGCGAATGGAGATGTGTGGATTGCAGATAACACCAAGGATCACATGATTCGTTTCCCCGATGGTGACTATAAGAATGGCGAGCGATTAACAATCAAAGGATTACAAGCTCCTTTCGGTATTGCTGTTGACCAGCAAAATAGAGTCTGGGTAACCAGCAGCTACAACAATAAACTCACCATCTTCCCTGGAGAAAACCCTGAGGCAGTGAAAACAATTGATATCGCTTTAGGAGCAAGAGGTGTGGCAATCGATTCCAAAGGCAATGCTTGGGTCGCCCAGCAGACTGATTCAGCAACGCTAGTTTTACCTCCTGGGGTTAGCAAGGCGCCTCCACGCCCAACAACAATCATGCAGGAATTCATGCAAGGGCTTGAATATGCAAAAGCAAATCCGCAGCAAACAAGCTCTGGAATGGTTGCACTGATCTCACCTGATTTGAAGATGATTAAATCAGACATTGCAAAAGGAGATGTCTATATTCCCTGGGGCGTAAGCATCGATGGCAATGACAATGTATGGGTTGCAAATCTTTTTGGTAGCAGTTTGATGCATATCTGTGGAACCAATACATCTAATTGCCCTGAAGGGAAAACGACAGGAGATGTGATTCATGATTATCAGAGTGGTGTTATTCAAATGAACACCGATGTAATTGTCGATGATGCCGGCAATATCTGGAGTGCGAACAACTGGTACGACGAAAACGCCGTCATCAACAAGAGCTATTTAGGTCGAACGTCGACGTTTGCTGGTGGTCAAGGATTCGTGGTGACCTACGGAGTCGCCGGTCCAGTCAAGAACCCTCTACTTGGTGTGGTTAGGCGTCCTGAATGAAATCAAGGCCGCTCGCTATCACTTTTTGGCGAGCGGCAAAAGATTGTCAAACCTGGATCTGAATCCTGTTTAGAGCGCCAAACTCTCTACCCGCGTCTCAATCAGCCCTGCCAGATCCTTAAGGAAGGCCGCCCCATCGGCGCCATAAATCACGCGATGGTCGGCAGTGAGGTTCACCTGCATCTGGCGCTTGACCGCAATCGAGCCATCCTTTCCTGCCACCACAGAAGGCCGCGATGCCGCTACCGCCAAAATTGCGCCAGTGCCAGGGGGCAAGATTGCATCAAAGCGATCCACACCAAACATGCCCAGATTGGAGAGTGTGAAAGTACCAGTGCTGTATTCCTCGGGTTGCAGCTGCTTGCTGCGTGAACGCTTCACAAGATCGGCCCACTGCCGAGACATTTCATAGAGATCAGTGCGATCAGCATTCTGCAAAACCGGTGTAATCAGACCGCCATCGTTCATCGCCACTGCAATAGCAACATTCACCTGCTCTGGATACACCATCCCAGCAGTGCTGTAGGCAGCATTCACCTGGGGATGACGCACCAGCGTCAAGGCCACGGCTTTGGCCAGAAGGGCTGTCATCGTGACACCCTTAGGCTTCACCTGTTTGTAAAAAGCATCCAGCTGATCAGTCGTGATCGTGTAGCCAACCCTGAAGCAAGGGAAGGCCAAACTGGCCTCCATATTGCGGTTGACCGCTTGTTGAAGGTTGTTGAAGGCTGCGGTTTCTCCCGGGGCCCCAAAGCTCTGACCTGCAGGAGATGACACTGCGTGAGCAACGCCTGCAGAAGTTGCATGCGTCGTTGCGAAAGAAGCGTTTCCTTCAGCAACCTGAGGCACACTGATCGGCTGACCTGCAGCCAGCTGCACGTCTTCAGCCTGGATACGGCCATGGGGTCCGCTACCCCTCAACTTGGCAAGATCAACACCCATCTGCGCCGCAAGTTTTTTAGCCCGCGGTGAAGCAACGATGCGTTTGTCACTGTCTACTGCTTGGCTGGCAACAGGCGGCGGCGCAGCAACAGGGGGACTCTCCACGACGGGCGCTGGAGTAGATGCTGGGGCAGGGTCATCGACAACTTTTGCAGCAGTCTTGAGAGGGGCAGGATCAGACGCTGGCGCAGCAGGAGCATTGGCCTGAACAGCCGCGATTTCGGCCTCACTTTCAACGATCAAACCAATCGTTTCGCCCACTGGAGCCGAACGACCAGCAGGCATCAAGACCGCGGCCAAGTAGCCATCTTGAAATGACTCAACATCCATATCCGCTTTATCTGACTCCACCACAAGCACCGACTCACCACGCCCAACCTTGTCGCCAGGTTGCTTAAGCCACTCAATGATCTTGCCCTCCGTCATCGTTGAGCTCAGAGCAGGCATGAAAATGTCGTGAGTTGCGATAGTCCTGTCCTCGACTTGAATTTTGAGGGGTTTTCAAACCTCGTTGCAACGTTCCTAAAGCAAATATCAGGAGTTGGCTGAGGTTGATCAATC
The DNA here is from genome assembly GCF_001631965.1 of Prochlorococcus sp. MIT 1303. Taxonomy (NCBI): domain Bacteria; kingdom Bacillati; phylum Cyanobacteriota; class Cyanophyceae; order Synechococcales; family Prochlorococcaceae; genus Prochlorococcus; species Prochlorococcus sp. MIT 1303. The sequence continues at coordinate 40,436 of NZ_LVHK01000040.1, read as the reverse complement.
AAAATTTTAAGGCGAAGAATCCCTCGCGGCAGCCACGCCTATACAAAAGAGCCGCTATGTATAGGCAAGCCTGTTAAATTTGCCCATACATAGTCAGTCGATCGTGAGAGCAGGACAATTCTCGGCAAACTTTCATCCCGATTTGCTGAATGCCTTCAGATCACGCTGTAAGCAAAAGGGTGAGAAATACACAAAGGTACTGGAACAATTGGCAACGTTATATCTGCAATCAGATGGATCGATCCTTTTTAATCATGCTGTCTTAGAGCCTGAAGCCAAAAGTCATGGCACAACTGAAAGCATCAAGGCGCAAAACCCTCTACTTGAACTAGAGAAAAAAATCAAGAAACTGGAAGAGCAGGGCGAGAAAACTGATTACGCTATCGGTGATGCATTCGACAGAATCATGGATTGTGAACGAGTATTGGGGATAGGCAAATACTCAAAAAGCTATCCAAGTATGAACACATTATTCTCCAAAAGCTGACTTATTCAGAAAGGCTGAAGGGATTCCTAGCATTATATTAATGCTTAAGCGCCAACACTGGGGATCAAAATGTTTATCGATTAAACGAACAATCCAAAGACCAATCAAATAGATGTTACAGAACAAACAAGCCATTGCTGAAAATTTCAGTCAAATTCCCATGAGTGCCATGAAGTAAATGAAGAGAATTGTGTTCCTTAATCACCGAAGGTGTACTGCATGAGTTGGCCTGCTGGAGATATCCAACAATCAAAAAAGCCGTACATGAAAGAATACATCTATAAACTAAGAACTACCTATTGATTGAAAGGTATTTAAAAATGCCCGAGAGTCCACTACTAAGCAAGCTTGCTCTCAGTTGAAAAGCAAATCAAATCTAACAATCATCATCTCAAGCCAATCACAAAGAAGCCATGCAATCAGATGTTCAATTGGTGGTCACATGAGAGCTGTCATAAATCTACTTTTCATGCTACTCGTTATATTTCCAAAAGCTCTAAGACCTGTTTGTGCAGTTAGATTGGAAATAAAAAAAGTCGTCAATGCACAGCATTATAGAAATGCTAGAGTGTAAAGGTGAGCATCGTAAGAGTCTAGCTTGCTAAGCTCAAAAACAATTGGTCATTCTTGCGAAAGCTTAAATGCTGATAAGACTGATTCGCCACTTAACCAGAAGACACCCCTGGACACTTCGCTTATGGGAGAACAAATACAGCTGGAACTCAGTTCTCATCTCAGGCTTCCTCGTTGCCGCAATATTAGTTACTTTATTTTTAAATTCAGAAGAACAAGCCGTATCCACTCGTGAGGTACTCAGGCTTACAAGTTCTCCACATATCCTCAACTTATCAAAACCATCCTTGAATCGCGGCAAACCTCTTAGTGGTTTAGAAGTGATTAATGACGCTGAATTACTGGCCAAAACCAAATATCAAATCAACGCAGGGGTATACGTAGTTAATAATTATGATATCGATTTAACAACTCCGGGCTTCTCAAGCAAGGGCTATATCTTTATGAATTGGAATAAGGCACTACAACAATATTTAGAATCGGAGGATATGTCAATCTTAAATATAATCAAATTCAAAAATGATATCAACCCAGAGATTACTGATATCGCCCCCAAAGGAGATGCAGGTCCGACAAGACTTGAAGATGGAAACTACGGCCAAACTTTTGCTTACACAGGAGAATTCTATATCGATAACTTTAATATTTCACGCTACCCTTTTGACGCCCTAAGCTTGCCAATAGTACTTGAGACTGACGACCCAGACGGAAGGCTTACTTATGATAGCTTACGCCTAATCCCTGACATAAGAGACAGTGGAATCGGAGGATATTCGAATGTAATAGGCTGGCATTTAGATGGATGGTCAATTGGAGAATACCGTCATCATTTAGCCACGAGCTTCGGAAGTGACAACAAAAGTAGCGCGGAATATAGCCAATTAATTTTTGATGTTACCTATGGGAAATCACCCTGGTCATCCTTCTGGAAATTAATACAGCCATTGCTAGTTGTTATGGCATCAATTATTTTAATTACTCGTGTCAAATCAGAATACAACCTGGAAATCCCCCTAGCCGTGCTACTAACTCTTGTTTTTATGCAGGAAGGTTATCGTTCTGGACTACCTGAACTTCCTTATTTAACTTACTTAGATCAGATCTTTGTACTCTGCTATATCGCTTCACTTCTTAGCTTTGCACTTGTTCTATATACTCAAGATTGCAGAGTTAGAATGAAGGAATCAAGCCAGGAGACTAGTCTAAGGATTGCAAAAAGGCTCACATTACTAGAAAAAAGCTGGCCTCCAGTCTCTCTATTAGTGCTATTAATAGCCATGGCGATTTGTTGGATCGCCATCAATAACTAAATCTAGCTGTTGATCATGGTTGCCATGGATCGGTGCCAAGAAATACCAAGTCTACTTCTACACCCCCAGAAATAAGACCATCATTTTCCTCCAGCAATGCTTCTCTCAGGCTTGATCTATTGATAACAGGTGAAGCTTTTCGTAAGGCCGATACAAGCTTCCTCGCGATCAGATAGCCTTCCAAACTCACAAAATCAAATTCAGCATCTGAATCAACATGTCGGAGATCATGTTGATAGTCTCGTACTATGGGATTGCGAAGGTCCCATGGGAAAGGAACGACTTGTGTAACGCCTATCCCAAATGAAGTATGACGGGGCAACTCTTTGATTAATGATTTAGTACCTGTGAATGAAATTGTCATAACTTGGGGGTAGCTTCCTTGTGAATTTAGATTTTGGATAAGACTGGCGACTGTCTGGTAAGTTGAAATCGCAATAAGAGCATCGGGATTATGAGCTTTAATTTCTTTTGCTGCATTACCCGTATCTTTTGAATTTCTTACGAGAGGAACACTTATCACTGGCGATAGCATATGAGGGTCAGCCAATTCCTCTATAAGACTATTTAATACATCTTTGCCATAGGAATCATTTTGATATCCTATTGCTATACGAACAAATCCATCATGAACCAAATAATCAACAATCCTTTTCGCTTCATCCGCATAACTAGCGCGATGATGAATTGTGTAGGCATTATTTCCTCCACGCAATACACTTGCTCCAGTGAGTGGTGAGATAATATCAATTCCAGTAGACTTAGCTAGTGGGAGTGAAGCTTTTGTCGTTGGTGTTCCGATATAACCAAATAATCCAAGAAGTTGCGAATAACTAATAAATTGACTAGTATTATTATAAGCATTATCTGGTTCATAGCCATCGTCTAATCTCCATATCATGATCGGGCGACCATCTATACCACCTTGATCATTGACCTTTTTAAGATAAAGGTCAATGCCTTTTATAAAATTCCTGCCCAGCTCACGGGCAGGGCCACTAAGAACAAGTGATTGGGCAAAGATCAAAGGTGTAGGATCCATTCTAAGCAACTTATGGATATTGCTATTTGAGACTTCTCCGTTTAAGACGCTGTCTATCTCTGATGCACGGTCTTCTTTTAATTGATATTTTCTAGACAATCGCCAGCTGCGGCCTTCTTCGAGGCTATTTGTTCTATTCATCACCCATGGAACTGAAGCAAATACGCAGCATAAAAATAGCAAGTAAAGAATAGTCGCCTTCCGATTTTTCAGGAGCATCAATTTCCTGGCAAGACCAAGCCCACTCAATATAAGCTCTCCTATTTAAGAAAAGAGGCTTGATTAAGACAAGCAAGAAAGAACCTCTAAAGCCAATACTTAAGCGGCAGTGACCTATCCTAAAAGGAAGCTTGGAATTTGATCATAAGGTACATTTAAAATACGGACGTTCAAAAAAGACCCCTATCATGCATCTGCTGGGCTCGAGGAGTACAAAATGCTTAATTCTGCAAGCCAAATAACATAACTGCGTCGCAAATATGCCTGTTATTAGCCGTATAGTTACAAACTTTTCCAAGCTTGTTTATTTTAAACCTTGAAGACAAGTATCTTCTTGGTTAATCTCCTCTTATCGCCATCACAGTTGTTCGCTTAGCAACAAAATTAGCGGACTCTATATGCCCTGCCAAGAACAAGCAAGCTGTCAATCTCTATAAACCAAAACGAGCTTATTTTCACAACAAATCCAATAGTGTTGCGAGCATTGACCAAAGAAATAAGGCATTAAAATCCAGCAAAGAGTCAAGTGCAACGCGTTTATCAACATACACTTAGCAAAAACAACATCTAACTAGCATCAGACATGCTCGGAGGCATCAATAATTTTATCAGACTTTTAATCCTTAGATCAATATATTGCCTATGCGCATAAGCAATTAAGACACGCCTCACAATTCAGAGGCAATTCCTTGAAGTAGCTCTTAGGCATTAAATCATCAAAATTCAGACAAGACGTATCCAAAATCCAATCCAATCCAATCCAATCCAATCCAATCCAAAGACCTATGACCTAGGGCAAAGGGGGGTTTAGTTAACTCCAAAGTTTGTATCTAACATTATTTTCAACACTTAAGCCCAGTCTCAAAGGAGGTTAGGCCCCCTCTATCTCCACCACAACACCGTCGCGTACAACCACAGACACCTGCATCTTCTTCACCAGGTTGTCACCCACGCTCAGGTCACAAAAGCTTTCAATCTGACCCTGCTCAACAATCTGCTCCATCTCTAGTTCGCGCACCTGCGCCTGCTGCTGAAGCAGGTTGCGCTTCTGTTCCTCCAACTCACTGCGCTTGCCAGCCACCTGTTGCTGCACCTGGGCCACCTGCTCCTGCACGCGTGGGTCGAGGGGATTGGCACTCTGGCGACGCACCTCATCAACCACCTGCTGACCTTCCTGCTCCAACTGGGCCAACTGCTGATCGGTGGTTGCAATGGCGTTGCTGAGCTCACGCTCAGCCTCCTCCTTCCAATCTGGTGTAACTACCGCGCGAACAGTAATCGAGCGCTTAATCGACAGGGTCGTGCCTTCGGACATGAAAGTGATGAGTAAGGGCTAAGGGTCTCAGCCTGTGACCATGAGGTCAACTGCCGGCTGAAAACGAAATCAACAGCGACCATAAAGGGCTGCAATCAATGCCCCATCTCGGAGCGTGATCCGATCGCGCCGTTGCTTGAGAGTCTGAGTCAGCAAACCGTTCTCGATCGTGAACGCCTCGACCAGAGCGACACCCGCCAAGCGTTCATCCGCCCGAGACCCTGAGCGCTGAGCCAGCAATCGATTGAGTTCGCCGCGCAGCAAGCGCCGCAACGCCTCATCCCCAGGAGATCCACTCAGGCCAGTCTGCATCGACAATCCCTGATCCTCTGCCCAAGCCAGCATTTCCTCCTCCCTTGGCACCACCAGTGCAGCCAGCTGCCGCTCGTCCTGGCCCACAAGCATCACCTGTTCCAGCAGTGGACTCGCCACCAATGCCGCCTCCAACGGACCAGGCTCGATGTTCTCGCCACTACTGAGCACAATCGTGTCTTTAGCGCGACCAGTCAGCACCAAGGAGCCATCGGGCAACAGCATTCCCAAATCACCGGTATCGAACCAACCCTGCCCATCAAGCACCTTGGCTGTGGCCTCTGGTTTCCTCAAGTAACCAGCCATCACTTGAGGCCCCCGCACCAACACACGGCCACGTTGACGGAACATCAAAGCCGCGCCGCTTTCAGGGTCCACGATCCGAAACTCAGTATCAGGAAGAGGCGGTCCTGAACTGCCACGAATGTTGCGCCAAGGCCTTCGGCAACTGACGACTGGGCTTGTCTCAGTGAGGCCGTAGCCCACCAGCAGCTCCAGTCCAACCGCCTCAAAGAAGGCATCCACATGGGGTGCAATCGCTCCACCACCATTAATGGGAAAACGTAGCCGCCCCCCACAGAGCTGATTCAGCACCTTGGGCCAGAGCAGAGCACCCGCCAGACCATGCAAAGGCCAGCGCAGCGTTGCCTCCAGCAAAGCCAGCGTGCGGGTGGTCAACGGCACCGGCTCCAGCAGCAGATTACGAGACCTACGCCAAGCCTTTCGTTGCGAGCCACTGTTGGCAAGAGCCATCCGCAGCAAGCGTTGTCGTCCTGTTGGCATACCCTTCACCGCGTCATCAAAGCCCGCCTGAATCGCCTCCCAAAGCCGCGGCACCGTCGCCATCACGATCGGTCTAACCCGCGGCAGATCCCGCTTCAATTGCTTGATCGTGGTGTAGCTCTGGGTACATGCACACGAAAAAAAGTAATACTCAGCGCTGCGTTCGTAGGCATGCCAAATCGGCAACACACTCAACACCGGCGCACCCGGAGAGGGGAAAGCTACACAAGCCAAGCACCTCATCTGATGGAGGAGGTTGGCGTGGCTAAGGGGCACACCCTTTGGCTGCCCTGTTGTTCCAGAGGTGTAGAGAATCGTGGCCGTCACAGTTGCCGCTGAGCCGGAATCGCGTCCCTTCAAGGGATCTGGTGCAGGCTGACCCGCTCCTGCAGCAAGCAGTTCCTGCCACCCCATCACTCCATCAGCGGGCTCACCTTCAAGCTGTAAAACCAAGCGCAAAGGCCTGCGCTGCTCATCGGTAAGGGCAAGCTTGTGCCACAACTCAGCGTTCTGTACCACCAAGGCAACAGCGCTTGAATCCGCGAGGATGTAGCGCAGCTCTTCCAATGGAGCAGTCGCTCCTCGCACCGCATTAGCAGCACCAGTGCGCATCAAACCTTGATCCGCAATCAACCAGCGGGGGCTGTTTTCAGCAAAAAACGCCACCACATCTCCAGCGCCGATGCCGAGATGGCTGAACGCAGCAGCAGCTAAAGCGATCTGCTCAGCAAGCTCTCCATAGCGAAAGCGTTCAGGATGAGTCGCATGAGGAGCATCAACCGCCAGGATTTGGCCATGCTTGTGCGCCAACCAAAGCCAGATCTGATCAACGCGGCCCATCTGGGCGACATGACCCTGATGCGCTAATCCATCTTCTTCATGTGGAGAAGGGCGCCAAACCGCCTTGGCTAGAGAACCCTCATGGTTGTCGTCTTTCAATCTGCTACCTGCTGCTACCTCATCTGACATCTTCAATGCAAACAGCGCTAAGAGCGCTAAGCATCGGACGCAAATGCCCCTGGCTTGGCCAGAGACTCTGGGATCTGCCAAACCAAACCGAAACGGTCACTCAGGCTCTGACGCATCAGAGGCTGCACCTCCGCCACCGTGAGCCCAGGGATCCATTGATTCAGCCGACCCACCGGGTGACCCACCAGGCCGCAGGGGACAATGGCGGAAAAGCTCTCAAGATCACAATCCACGTTGAGAGCCAATCCATGTTGAGTAATCCAGCGACGACATCCCACGCCAATCGCAGCCACCTTGCGACCTTCCAGCCATAGCCCGGTGAGTCCCTGCAAGCGCTCACCTGCTAATCCCAAAACAGCCAAAACATCAATCAATACCTGCTCAAGCTGACGCAGATACCAATGCAGATCGGTTTGATAGCGCCGAAGATCCAACACGGGATAAACCACCAACTGCCCAGGCAAATGGTGGGTCACCTCACCACCCCGATCAATGCGATGCAACGCAGCAGGCGGATTGTTGACATCAAAGTGCAGATTGGCCTCGCTTGCACCGCGACCGAGGGTGTAGCAAGCCTGATGCTGCAACAGCCAAACTGCCTGCGGAGCAAGGGGTTTGGCAAACAACTGTTGCTGCCACTGCTGCTGCCAAAGCCAAGCCATCTCGAAGGGCACTGGCTCACTGCACTCAAACAGAAAAGTCGATCGGGATTGTGCCGATGTAGAGGTAGTACCTAACTTGCCGATATCAATCGGCACCGGAGGGATGCCATGAAGCTGCTGATCCATGGACGCAATCTTGAACTAACACCTGCCCTACGCGAATACACACAATCAAAACTGGAGCGGGCGATTCAACACTTTGAAGACATGGTGAAGGAAGCTGATGTGCACCTTTCAGTCGCCCGAAACCCGAGCGTGCCTCAACAGACTGCTGAGGTCACCGTTTTTGCTAACGGCACCGTGATCCGCGCTCAAGAACGCAGTGAAAACCTTTACGCCAGCATTGATCTGGTAGCCAGCAAGCTCTGCCGTCAACTACGCCGCTACAAGGAACGCCACAGCGATCACCATCACAGCCCCGGGCATCGAGCCTCGTCAACGCCAACCACTGAAGCGGTAATCGATGAAGCCCCGATCGACGGTTCACTACTCGATGGCAAGGAGGCCCACCTCCCCAGCCCAGGCGTTAGGCGCAAATACTTCGCCATGCCGCCAATGAGCGTCGAACAAGCTCGGCATCAACTAGATCTGATCGACCATGACTTCTACCTGTTCCGCGAACAAGAAAGTGGCCAATTGCAGGTGATCTACCGACGTAACCATGGCGGCTACGGGGTTATACAGGCTCGAGATTAAGCATGAGCAATCTTGATGCCTGGACCCTCCCAGCAGCGTGAATTACCGGATCTAGCACCACTGATCAATCAGGCACTGCTCGATCCCCACCTTGATCAAGAGGTCCTGCAGCAGACCTGTGATGAAGCACGTCACTTCGGCTTTGCAGGTGTTTGCACCAACCTCAATCGCCTGCAGGCGGCGCGCGAACGACTCGGTCCTCCAGGTCCAACGCGGCTGATTGCCGTGATCGCTTTTCCCTTCGGTGCCATACCAAGCACGCTCAAACAAGCCGAAGCGGAATGGGCCGCCGATCATGGAGCTGAAGAGTTCGATGTGGTTCCAGACTTCTGGGCCCTAAGCCAAGGCAAAGCAGAACTCTTTGCCGAAGAACTCGCCGAGATCTGTGCACTAGGGCTGCCTGTACACGTCATCCTCAACATGGCCCGCCTGCCGGCGGATAGCCTGAGCTTGGCAGTCGACGCCGCCATCGATGCTGACGTCAGCGGGCTGCAAAGTGGGAATGGTTTCGGCCCAGCAGTAACGGCAGCTGATATTCGTCTGCTAGCAAACCTGGCTCGTGGTCGTTGCGGAATCAAAGCGGCCGGGGGGTTGCACACTCTCGAGCAAGCCCTCGACATGGTGGAAGCAGGCGCAACCCGTCTTGGTACAAGCCAAGGCCCAGCTCTGATGCAGGCACTCCGCCGTGGCCAAACGTGAGTGGAGAACGACGCCTCAACGGCCTCTCTTTGAAGGTGGGACCGCTCGGGGAACATGATCGACTTCTCACTCTGCTCAGCGATCAAGAAGGAGTGACTCGCCTTGCCGTACCTGGGGCGCGACGACCACGCAGCAGCCTTGCGGCAGCAGTGCCACTCAGCTTGCTGGAGCTGCAAGTCGCAGGACGCCGAGGCCTAGCAAGGGTGCGGCAACTCAAGGTATTGCGCAGCTTTAACAGTGTGGGGGAACAGCTAGAGACACTGGCAGCAGCCCAGGCCCTTGCAGAACTCAGCCTGATGTTGGTAGCAGGCAACGATCCTCTACCTGGACTGCTCAACACACTGCTGATGCATCTCGAACGACTCGAGGCCCTCAGCCAAGCCCAGCCAGCGCAGCCAAACACAACCCTGGCCTGCAGCGTGCAGGCGTGCGTGCATTTGCTTGCTCTAGGTGGCTATGGCCTGCCAGTACAGGAATGCTGTCGCAACGGCACAGCGCTGGAGCCACCCCTGGGCCAATGGGAATGGCGCTGCAGTTTGATGCCAGAAGAGGGTTTTGCAATCGGCGCCCTACCCGGCGCAGCACTGCAACTGAATGCCTCAGAGCTAGCCCTATTGCAGCGGCTGCTTCGCCCTGACCTGCCCATGCGACGCGATGGCGAGTTGATGGGTCCGCCAGAGGTGTGGCTGCGCTTGCTCGCTGTAGTGGAGTGCTGGATCCGCACCCATCTGCCACATCACATGCGAGCTCTAGGGATGTTGCGCGAGGCCATCATCAGCTCAGGCGATGGGCGAACATAACCTCGGCACCACAAGCATCTTGAGCGGTCCAACTCTAAACAGCCCCGAACCGGCCCTACCGACCGGCTCGAATCCAGAAGGACGCCGCGGATTGGCAGCGGTGATCAAGCTGGATGGCTTTCGCCGGCTGTGGATCGGTCAGATCTTCTCCCAACTGGCCGACAAGTTCTACATCGTTTTGATGGTGTACCTGATTGCCCAGTACTGGGTGAGCAGTACCCCTCAAAGCAATGAGGCGCTTGCAGAGGTGGCAGCGGCGATTCGGATGGATTTCGAAACCCGCGCCCAAAAGATCACCCTGCTTGCCACAGGCATTTATGTAGCCAACACCATTCCAGCAATGTTGCTGGGAACCGTGGCGGGTGTCTGGGCTGATCGCTGGCCGAAACGTCGCGTGATGGTGGCCTCCAACGCGCTGCGTGCTCTGCTGGTGCTCTTGGCACCAGTTTGTCTCTTGCCAGGTCCCCATTGGCTGGGTCTCAGCTGGGGGTACTGGGCACTGCTGGTGATGACCTTTCTGGAGTCAGTTCTCACCCAATTCTTCGCGCCAGCCGAGCAAGCAACCATCCCTCAACTGGTGCCAAAGGAACATCTCCTGGCTGCCAATTCCCTGTATCAAGCAACCAGCATGGGCGCCACGATTGTGGGCTTTGCCCTTGGTGATCCAATCCTGCGTCTCCTCAAACAAGCCTTCCTCTCCCTAGGACTGAATGGAGGGGAATTTCTGCTCCTACCGTTCTGCTACGGCATGGCAGCGATCAGCCTGAGCACGATCCAGATGCAGGAGCAACCTCGCGACAGCTCCACAGAAAGCGTCTGGAAGGAAATCGGCGATGGTCTGCAGGTGCTTCGTCAACAGCCTGCAGTTCGAGGGGCCATGCTCCACCTTGTTGTGATCTATAGCCTGCTAGCCGCCATGTACGTGCTGGCCATCACCTTGGCAGGTTCGATCAAAGGTTTGGGGCCAACTGGTTTCGGCATGATCTTGGCGATGAGTGGGATTGGGATGGCCCTGGGGGCTGTGATGATGGCCCAAACCGGCCACCGCTTCAACCGCCGCAACTTGTGTGCAACCGGCCTGGGCACAATCGCCTGCACCCTTGTGCTGCTTGGGGGAGTCCTTGGTTCTCTCGGGCCAACTCTTTTGCTATGCGGCTTGCTGGGCGTGGGAGCAGCCCTTGTAGCGATTCCAGCCCAGACCACCATTCAAGAAGACACGCCAGAAGCACAGCGCGGCAAGGTGTTTGGTCTACAAAACAACCTCATCAACATCACCCTGAGTCTGCCTCTTGTGCTGGCTGGCGCTCTGGTCAGCAGCTATGGGCTCGTGCCAGTGCTGTGGTTGCTTGCTGCACTTGCCCTAGTAGCAGCTTTATTAGAGCGCCCTTGGCAGCGCTGCTAGCTTTCACATTCGGCAGGAGGATTGCAGCAGGTGGCTCACATTGCCTGGCTAGGCAAAAAAACACCGTTCTGCGGCAACGTCACCTACGGTCTCAACACGACTGAGGCCCTAAGACAACGCGGCCATCAGACCAGTTTTATTCACTTCGACAATCCAGGCGGCCTTAGCAACGGCGAGAGCGCACTGTTGGCCAATGACCCAGAAGTGAGCCTGCCATACCTGGTGAAGTCACAGGTTTACACCATTCCCTTCCCAGGAGCGCAGCGAGAACTCAGGGAATCATTAGAAAGACTGCAACCCGATCTCGTTCACGCCAGCCTCACCCTTTCCCCCCTCGACTTCCGGCTGCCAGAACTCTGCGAGCAAATCGGTGTGCCATTGGTGGCAACCTTCCACCCACCATTTGATAGCGGCATGCGCCACCTCACGGCTGGCACACAACAGCTCACGTATCAGCTCTACGCCCCTGCCCTGGCTCGCTATGACAAGGTGATCGTCTTCTCCGAGCTGCAAGCTGAGGTTCTTACCAAACTTGGAGTACAGGAACAACGACTCGCCGTGATCCCCAATGGCGTCGATCCTGAATGTTGGGCACCAACAAGTCCCCAATGCAGCAACCCAATGCAGCAAGAGGTGCTTGGACGTGTGGGAAATGAACGAATTTTCCTCTACATGGGACGCATCGCAGCAGAAAAAAATGTGGAGGCACTGCTGCGCGCTTGGCGGCTGGTAGAGACCAAGGGCTGCCGACTGGTCATCGTTGGCGATGGCCCTCTGCGTTCGACCCTGCAAAACAACTCAACCCCAACAAAAGAAAACGACGTGCTCTGGTGGGGCTATGAGTCAGATCTCAATACCAAGGTGGCCCTACTGCAATGCGCTGAAGTCTTCCTCCTGCCAAGCCTGGTCGAAGGTCTGTCTCTGGCACTGCTAGAGGCCATGGCAACAGGTACAGCCTGCGTGGCTACTGACGCCGGGGCTGATGGGGAAGTGTTGGATAGCGGTGCGGGCATCGTCTTAAGCACACAGGGTGTCACCAGCCAATTACGCACCCTGCTGCCGGTGCTCCGCGATCAACCCGTACTAACAGCCGAACTGGGCCGCCGCGCCCGTATGCGCGTGTTGGAGCGATACACCATCACCCGCAACATCGATGACCTGGAAACGCTCTACCGCGGCTTATTAGGGGCGACAAAGATGGCGGCCTAACTCAAGCCAGTTCACGGCTACGTTGAGCAGCTGCAACAACCGCCTCAATCAAAGCAGAACGAACCCCGGCCCGCTCAAGCTTGCGCAGTGCGGCAATCGTGGTGCCACCCGGAGAGGTCACCATGTCCTTAAGTTCCGCAGGATGCAGTTTCTGCTCCTTAAGCAAGGCTGCTGTGCCAGCAAGGGTGCGATGAGCAAGATGATGGGCCAAGGATCTCGGCAGGCCTGCCGCTACCGCACCATCAGCCATCGCCTCAGCCACCAGTGCCACATAGGCAGGACCGGATGACGTCAACGCCAAAAAAGCATCCAGCTGCGACTCCGGCAATTCCAGCACCTCGCTCACCGGCAAAAACAATCGCTCAACCGCTAGGCGTTGCTCTGCCGTGACTCCCTCTCCCCACGACAATCCAGTGAGCCCAGCTCCTACCAAAGCAGGGGTATTTGGAACGGCACGCACACAGGCATGAGCGGGAAAAGCCTGCTGCAAACGAGCCAAGCTCACGCCAGCAAGCACAGAAATCAACAGCTGCGGTCTATCTGCAGTTTGCTTAAGACGAGCTGCTGAAGCTGCTATCTGATCAAGCTGCTGCGGTTTCACCGCTAGCAATTGAATGGGCGCCATCCATGCCTCTGCCGCAGTGGGATCATCTGCCGCTTTCAAACGCAGACCGATTGGCAGCTGGTCTGCGAGACGTTCGACACTTGCGCCACTGCCAACTAGCGCAACAACCTGCTGCGGAGCAAGCTCTCCCTGCTTCAACAGCGGCAAAACAAGAGCCTGAGCCATTCGACCCAGGCCGATTACCCCCAAAGAGCAGGGCATGGAGTGATTAGAGGCCACCAGCGCTGGTGACCTCCCAGGCCGGAACAGGTGCCGCACCAGTTTGTTGGGACGATGACGGTACTGAATCGTGATCCTGACTCACCATCGATGGTGCAGAAGCCTCGTCATAACTGGTATTGGAAACCGTGACACAACTAGGAGCAAAGAGAAAAATGCTCTCTCCTACCCGCTCTTGGTGACCATCAATGGCAAAGGTGCCACCAGCAACAAAATCCACCGCACGCTGCGCCTGATCAGGTTCCATCATCGTGAGATTGAGGATCACAGTCTTGCGTTCTCGCAGGGCCTGAATGGCACGAGGCATTTCATCAAAACTCCTTGGTTCCATCAGGTTCACCTCAGCAGAAGTCGAACCAACCCCTGGCATACCAATCACATTGGAACCGGAGAACCCCCCACCGAGATCAAAAGGGCTGGAGTCTGATGGCGTCGCCAAAGCACCGCCACTGGCATGATCACTTCTGTGATCAACCTCCATATGGTCATCGGTGTCGTAATCGAGGTCGTCGTAATCGCTGTCGAGATAGTCATCACCAGCGACGACAGCACGAAGACGGGAAATAAGCGACACCGTTGGGATCCTCTCGCGATGATGTGAACGTAAATCGGCTTAAAACCGACTGAAGGTAAGTTCCCCTTAGAGGAAGACTGCTTAACCTGACACCTAAATAGCGCTCTAAGTAGGCCGGGGCAAGGGTTTAGACAGCATTAATGTCATCTACGGAAGAAGACTTAGCCATTGAACGCGCGCCAAAGAGAATTGACCCCAGCCGTAACCAGGTAGCCCCTGCATGCATAGCTTCAAGCCAATCACCGCTCATTCCCATCGAGCAATCAGGCAAACCAAGCTGATCTGCAAGTTCACGGCACTGCCGAAAAAGCTCCTGGCGTTGCTCGAGTGAAAGCTCTATAGGAGCCATTGTCATCAGACCAATCAACTGCAAATGAGACAACTGGATCAGATCGGGCCAGGCCTGCTTGAGCTGCTCTTGAGAGAAACCACCCTTAGAGGGATCATCCCGAAATTTGACCTGCAACATCACCTGCGGGCAGCACTGCTCTTCAGCAGCAATTCTTGCAATGCGTTCTGCCAAAGCCAGAGAATCCACGGAATGGATCACGGCAAAGGATCTCACCACTCCCCGCACCTTGTTCGCCTGTAGACGTCCAATGAAATGCCAACGCAGACCTTTGAAATCAGCCAAGGCCTCCATCTTGGGCAAAGCCTCCTGCAAGCGACTCTCGCCAAAATCCTGCTGACCAAGCTCGGCAAGTTGACGGATCAAAGTTGCGGGATGCCCCTTACTCACAGCCAAAAGATGAACTCCATCAGCAAGCCGATCAACCAGATCGTGCCAACGAGCAGACAACGTCACATCAACCTCAGATAAAGGTCTGAGCAAACAACTGCTGCCAACTCTCGTACTCAGGGGAGCGATCACGCCGACAATGGGTCAGATGAAGTTCGGCGTAATGGCGCGCGTCTTGATAGGGAATCACCTCAAACTGCGCCCCTCGAGGTTGCAGCGTGACGAGAAAAAACATCCGCTGGGCATAGAGCGTGGCGTAAACGTCTCGACCATCGCCGGCGGGGGCCACGAGATAGAGCATTCCGAACGTGGGGTGATTGAGATAGCGCTCGGCGCTCACCTGCAACAGTTCATCATCTACAAAGCACCGTACTTCCCACGCAAGCCAAGCACAAACAGCAGCAACATTGCCGAAGCGATGTTGAGCCAAAGGGACGCTCCAGTCAATAACACCTGAGGGCGGAACTGATCGGGCGGCAACCAAAGACCGCCACGAGCAAGCAAAGCGTCTGCTCCTTGCTCAGCTCGCAAGAGGATGTTGGCCAAGAGGCGTTCGCCCACTGAAAGGATCAAACCCAAAGAGGCCTTGAAACCCAACTGCCGCAAGTTCACGGCTCGGCTAGCTAGAGACCGTAATAGGTTCTGCAACTCCTCCTGCACCAGGGGTAGAAAGCGCAAGGCAAGCAGTAACTGAAAGCTAAGCCGATCGACAGGCACACCAATCAAGGCCAGCGGTGCCAGGCACCAGCTCAGAGCCCAAACCAAATCCTCCGGCTGGGTGGTGAGCAACATCAAGTTGACGCTATGCACCACAGTGAAGATGAGAGTGGCTGTGTTTAATCCCAACTCAGCAGAACGACGATTAACCACAAAGGGCCCCAATGCCAAAGGACCAAGGCGCAGGGGACCAAGCCGCAGCAACTCCCAAGACAGGCTGGTCACACTCGCCCCCGGCAGTTCCTGCGGCGAGCGCACAGCAAGGGTGGCAGCGGTTTCCCCCGTCGGCAACATCATGGCGAACAGCCCCACAAGAGCACCCAGAAACAGCAACAGCAGCAACGATCGCCACCAGATCCGCACCGGCAGACCACTGGCCAAGGTGATCAAGAGAAGCGCAACAACCAAACCAATACGCCACAACGAGCCAGCCAGTACTGGCGTGAGCAGGAACATCAACACCCAAGCCAGCTTCAAACGGGGATCGAGACGACGCAACCAACCGGAGTTGCCAGCCACGTACTGCCCGATCGGAAGCTGACGCAACCAGTCCATGACTTATCCCGAACGGTTCTGCTGACGAGCCAGGTCGCGTTCGGCAGCCCGTTGCTGCTTACCACGCCAAAAAAGCTTCAAGGGAGTGCCATCAAAACCAAGCCCTTCTCGTAACTGTCGTTCCACATAGCGGCGGTAGGTATCTCCAAACAACTTTGGGTCATTGACAAACAAGGTGAAACTAGGCGGCCTGCTCGCCACTTGAGTGCCGTAATAAAGGCGTCCCTGGCGACCACCACGGGACGTTGGTGGACTGCGCCAACTCAAGGCTTCCTTCAACACCTCATTCACCACCGAGGTGCTCACCCGACGACGGTGCTGCTCAACCGCCAAGGCTGCCAAAGCAAAGATACTTTCCACCCGCTGCCCAGTGAGTGCAGAGGTGAACAACATCGTGGCCCAATCGAGAAAGTAAAGCTTGGCGCGCAGCTCTTTTTCAACCATCGGCATGGTGTGACTATCTTTCTCAACCGCATCCCATTTGTTCACCACCAGCACGCATGCGCGGCCATCATCTTCAATCCTGCCGGCCAGGCGCTGATCCTGCTCTGTGACCCCATCAAGGGCATCAATCACCAACACACACACATCGCTGCGTTCAATCGCCTTAAAACTCCGGTTGATGCCAAAAAACTCAGGGCCGTAATTCACACTGCGCCGACGGCGTATGCCAGCTGTATCGATCAGTCTCCAAGGATGGCCTTCACGTTCAAGACGTGTATCGATGGTGTCGCGGGTGGTGCCACGAATCGGGCTAACAATCGCGCGTGGCTCACCACAAATGGCATTGAGC
This sequence comes from Prochlorococcus sp. MIT 1303, assembly GCF_001631965.1. NCBI lineage: Bacteria > Bacillati > Cyanobacteriota > Cyanophyceae > Synechococcales > Prochlorococcaceae > Prochlorococcus > Prochlorococcus sp. MIT 1303. The sequence continues at coordinate 23,736 of NZ_LVHK01000040.1, read as the reverse complement.
AGGCTTGATTTACCCACATTGGGCCTGCCAATGATGGCCATCTGAATCGGTTCATCCTCTTCTGCCTCCTCATGCTTTGGCGGCAGAAGAGAGAGCACACGATCGAGCAGATCACCTGTGCCAGCACCATGGATTGCAGAAATCGGGAAAGGCTCTCCCAGGCCAAGACGCCAAAACTCGGCCGCCATCGCCAAACCCTGATCTGGCGATTCGCACTTATTTACTGCCACCAGAGTGGGGCATGGTTGCGTGCGTAACCATTCAGCGATCGACTCATCTGCAGCCGTAACACCCTGCTGGCCATCAACAATCACCAGTGCTATAGAGGCTTCCGCCAGAGCCAAGTTGGCCTGTTCGCGAATCTCGGGCAAAAACTCACTGTCGTCATCGAAGACCAAGCCACCGGTGTCGACCACCTTGAACTCACGATCTCCCCAAAAACCATCCTGATAGGTGCGATCGCGGGTGACGCCAGGCTTGTCATCAACAATCGCCTCGCGACTGCGACAAAGTCGATTCACCAGCGTGGACTTGCCGACGTTGGGGCGACCGATGATGGCGACAATCGGACGCGCCACTTGGCTGAATCCTTGCAATCATTCTCGACCCTACAGAGGCATCAAACCGAGACGGGGTGATGCAGCTCTGCAATCAGGGTTCACTCAACAATCGGATCGCCAGGATGCCCTTTAACGGGGTCAAGCGGAGGGTCAAGAGGTTGCGGCAAGGGTCCTTCGGCGGGAAGAGCATCTCCCCGTTGCGCCAACCAGGCCAGCAACCAATTCACAGCCGCGGCACGACGGGTGCGACGAGGGTAGAGCTGATCAATGCGATAGCCAGCGAAATCAAGCTGCTGCTTTAACAGCTGTTTGTGTTCTTTTGCGATCGAGCGGGTGAGCTGTACAGCTGCCGGCCGCTGCGCAATCACAGGCGGGGCAGTGGGGAAGGCATCACGCCAGGGCTGCGGTGTTTGGGGCCCGGCAGACCAAAGGGAAGTTGAATCAGCACTGGGTTGATAGCCAAGCCGCTCCCAGATCAATTCGGCAACAAACCGATCGCTCAGACGATCTTCGAGAATCTGGATTAATAGAGCCCGACTAAGAGGCCAAGTTAGAGACGGATTGTGCAAAGAAATTTCAGAGCAATTCAAGACTTAAATGAGAAGCAAAGCCAATTTCACCGGTCACAATCATTGTATGTGGAACCAGGCCAAGGTTTCTTCTATCAGATGTAGTCAATCACATCAGCAGCGAGAAACTCACCCTTATCAACATCAAGCAGGGTGGTGTGAATACCATCTGCTGTGAGCAATAGATCATCACCAACTTGCGTCAAGGAAAGCTCAACTCCATCTGCTACACAGATGCGATCGTTGTCAGCGAATGAAAAGCCGATAATCTCATCATCACCACGACTCAGCTTGTAGGTATCAGCGCCTCGATCACCTTTGAGAATGTCATCACCGAAACCACCATATAGCTTGTCATTACCATTTCCTCCAGTAACTTGATCATCTCCAGCGCCCCCTAACAAAACATCATCACCACTAGCACCAAAGATCACTTCATCTGCAGATGTTCCAGTTAAGGAATCATCAGCATCAGAACCAATCATTCTTGGATCTCTCAAGCTCTCAGGAAGAACACCTAAGAAAGACTTGGTATAAAGCTCAATGTCATTACCATCACCACCTTGACAAGTCACGAAGAGCTCAAGGGTGCCTCCATTATCACTTTTAAATCTGCCTACTGAATCGCCTTCATTGAGGCCATCATATTCACCAGATAAATCACCATCGACTTTCATGATCACGAATGAATCACCAGCAGATAGTGTGAAACCATCAATCAATGAAACATTTAGTGTTCCAGCCAGTTCCATATCGCCAGTAATTTCAATCCAGTCGTGTTCGGTAGCGGTACGATCGCCATCACCGTGATATGTTCCACCTAGTTCTATTTCGTTAATGCTGCCATCCTTTTGAAACAGGTTGCCGTCGATGAGATAACCACCGGAGGAACTGCCTGGGCTCAGCGCCCCGCCTTTGTCATTAATTATATCTCCTTCATGAGTCCCAGTGCCACTCAGAACACCTCCTTTTAAGTTTGTAAATGTTCCCTTAGTAGTGTCAATGTTGCCGTCGTTAACAAAGGCGCTGTAATTGTAAACTTTCCCCGTATTGATGAACTCTTTGTTATTATTAAGAGTGCCTGCAGTAACGCCCACTTCGTCTTCATAAGACCCATTGTTAAATATACCTGCATTCTCTATTCTACCGTTATTATTTAATGCTTTTTCCCCGCCAACATTAGCAATCGTCCCAATAGACCCATCCGTTTCCACAGAGTTAGAGATCACGCCCCAATTGTCAATAGACCCAGAGTTAGAGATCGTTCCAGTATTAGAGATCTCGCCGCCAGGATTGTTAATTATCACACCACTACTAATTAGCGTGGAATTTTCATTATTAGCCAAAATAGCCGAAGCCTTTTCTGCATATGAAGACACAGTTATCGTGCCTTTGTTGTCCAATGTGCCAGGATTATTTTTATAATCATCATTGCCATTAGTGAATTGGCCGCCCAAAAGTGTGATTAGATAATTGTTAGTAATTTGACCAATATTTTTTAGCGCTAGTGGGATTTTAATCTCGCCATTATTTACATAGAAGTCCACGCTATTATAAGAATCAGGATTTGTAGAAAAGCTGTTGTTAGGTGGATTTGATATTGGAGTAATCTGTGTTCCTCGGAACAGTTTTCCGTAATACTCTATACTTTCATCAAAAGACCCGGGAGCAAGATTGACACTTAATGGAACAACAACACGCTCTAATTTATTCTTACAAAATGTACCTACACTAATCGAGTCAATGCTGCCAGGAATGACAACACTCGTCAATTGGTTGTCAAAAAATGCCCCATTACCAAGCGAGGTGACGCTATCTGGAATTACAACACTCGTCAATTGGTTGTCAGTAAATGCACCTACACCAATCGAAGTGACGCTATCTGGAATTACAACACTAGAGACAGGACAAGAAGCAAATGCCGCTTCCCCAATCGAGGTGACGCTATCTGGAATTACAACACTCGTGAAATTATTGCCCTGAAATACTTGTTTTGCAATCGAGGTAATGCTGGAAGGAATAACAATATTCGACAAATTACAATTAGCAAATGCACCTACACCAATCGAGGTAATGCTGGTTGGAATGTTAACTCCAGTCAGAGAATACCCGCGTTCGGCAGACGAAAATGCGTTAGGGGCAATAGATGTGTATTCACTGGGGATGAAAACATTAAGGCCTTGCTTTTTGATAAGTGCTGTGGCTATTGCCGTGGTGAGTACTGTCACTTGGATGCTAGGGGTTTTAGTACATTGGTAGCAAAGGCAAATGATTTACGCCACTACCCAGAGAGCCAATGATTGGTACCTGACGCGCAGACTTTTTAGGTGCCGCTGTTGATCAGCGTGCTGCTCTCAAAGTTGTACAGTCTGCCGCCGTCGTTGTTGTTCAGCATCACACCCTCGTTTTTTATATGCCCGATGTCTTGAAAGACTATAGAGTTATAATCACCATCTTCAGGAAATAGATAATGCAAGGTACCATCAGCGTTTTCTGCGGGGTTTGGATTTGGAGAGATCTGCTGGCCCATAGACCCAATAAAAAGGTGGACGCATGATACCATTTTTTCATACTATTACATATAGTCTTTGATTACTTTCAACGAGCTCATGACGATGAATGAATGATCTAATCAATCAAATCAAGATAATCTTCTACCGCTTTATTTATTTTCTGGCTTGAGTGGATAGATCTGTTACCTCATCTTCTCTGCAGTGGAAGTGATGGTCTTCGATGTATTTCATGCTGGTGTTGATATTAGCTGCATGAACTGGAACTGGCACACCGGCTTTCAAGCGCATGCTGATCTGAGCAGGCGAAAGCTCTAGCAGCTGAGGTTCATTCTTGCCTGAATGAATGTTGATGCGCCTTTGGTTGTTGCTGTCATCGTCTACCCAGTCATCGAGACATGCCACGACTAAAACCTCACAAAGGCTATCAATAAGGATATAAACATCAAAATTGTGGGCTGGGGCAACCACAGCCATGCGTCACATCATCGCCTTAACAACATCAAAACCAAACAGCCAAGATCCTTATTGCCTGTAATCAAAGCGAGCGATGCTTGCTAAGGAGTGCGCTGGCGTATCTTAAACAGGATGAAACCACCATAAAGCAACATCAAGGTTGCCATCCCACCAACGACAAGCAGGGTAGAAGCATTCAGAGAATCAAGCATAAATTTTATTTTAGGTTTACTGTCAAGAGTAATCGAGATTGAGAGGCAAGCCATCGGCAAAATCGGGAAAAGCTAGGCAAGCAATAAGGGCTCATTAACCCAATCAATCGCTCGCCACAGCCAACATCAGTAAAGCCAAATACTCCACGATTGGCACTTGATCAATTTAAATTCATCGATACGATGATGCAGCTTAACTACCAAAAGACGGTATGTCTGAAGCACATCTCAAAGCATTCATGACCATGCTGCGTGCGTGCCCATCTTTAGAGCAGAAGCTAAAAACCGAAGGAACGGATGTATTGATGCTTGCCAAAGCGGCTGGTTATACGGTCACGATGGAAGATTTAGAAAAAGGCATCTTTGAATACTCAGGCACAGAGCTTTCACATGATGAGCGTGGATATTTCAGCAGTGGCTATAGAAAAGAAATGAACGGATGAATACCAAATCAAATTTTAGCAGCAGCAAAGAGAAAAGGGCAGTAATCACAAATACAGCGTTCAGGAACGAGTTTGCTTGACTTTAAAGAAGATAAAAGCAATTAATAAGACAAAGCCCAGCAGCGTACCCGCCAATAGATAGTAAAAATACGAAACGGGGACATCGAAAAAGAAGGGAAGAGGCATTACAAAAAACGTTTAGGCAAATTATAAAGGCTCATTTCTCTAATTTGCTAGTCGTGCAATCGTGCATCCCTTCTGTTGATCAAAAATCGAAGGAATTTAATTCAACATCAGAACAAGTTCAATCCTTGATTTTAAAAAAGTCCAATGGGAAAGGGCCTAGGGTATCTGCTTCTTTTTCTTCATTGTTATGTTGGCAACTGAGCAAGACACCTTCACCTAAGCCATGCTCGATGCGTACATGGATATCACCGGTCTTTTGATTGGCCTTCAGAAAGACAGGCCCTTCGCCAGCAGGCTTATCAACGACATTCATGGCAGCCCAATTAAAACGAGATTCCATCTCTCTTAAAACAAAAATTGCCAAGCTAGAAGAAGGGGCCATGATTCCCACTGTGAACCAATCAGCATCGTCCATAGAGGCACAAAGCTGATCAAGCAAATGCTTCGATTGTGTCGCATCAAGATCAGGAGCCGAACGGAGACCATCGAGATCCTTTAATGACTTAATCACCAGCTCAGACATGTCACAAAGGCTACATATTCTTGTAATAATTATAGCATAGCCCCGCCATCAAGGATGTGGAGACATGATGGTCTTTGACAAGCAAAAATGACTTCCCAAAAAGCCAAAGTTATACTTGCAATCCAATTTTTCTCCCACGATAGCAAGCGAAAGCTTCTCCAACAAACTCATTCTCACACCTCATTTAGCCCACCATCAATGATACGAAAACCAAAAATTCTTATTTTTAGAGAACGCTCCCTTGAATGAAGAGAGGCCATTCTCTCTAGGATATTGATCCGATCACTCTGATCATCAACATTGTGCCTGAACTCAGCCTGCCCGGCAGGGGAAAAACAAGGGCACTGCGCTGCAGAGTGCTGCAATCGCCCCTTGCAGGCGTGAGTGATCAGATCTTCCGATGCCTGGTTCGGCGCTGGGCGCCAGATGCATTGTTATTCACAGAAATGGTCAATGCCACCAGCCTGGAGCTGGGCCACGGCCTACAGAAAATCGACGAACTCGCCAATGAAGCCGGGCCCATTGGCGTGCAATTGTTCGATCACCGCCCAGAAGCAATGGCCGATGCTGCACAGCGAGCAGAGGCTGCTGGTGCCTTCCTGATCGACATCAACATGGGCTGTCCTGTGCGCAAGATTGCACGCAAAGGCGGTGGCTCTGGTCTGATCCGTGACCCACAACTGGCGGCAAAAATCGTGAGCACTGTTGCTGCAGCGGTCAAAATCCCAGTCACCGTGAAGACAAGGCTGGGCTGGTGTGGCAGCGATGCAAAACCAATTGAATGGTGCCAATCACTCGAGCAGGCCGGCGCCCAGATGTTGACATTGCATGCTCGAACTCGAGAGCAAGGCTTCAAAGGCTCAGCTGATTGGCACGCCATCGCTGCCGTCAAAAGCGCACTGCAAATCCCCGTGATTGCCAATGGCGATGTCAAGAGCGACATGGATGCCAAGCGCTGCCTGGCGATCACTGGAGCCGATGGCGTGATGGTGGGCAGAGGCTCGCTGGGAGCGCCATGGCTTGTGGGTCAAATCGATGCAGCACTATCGGGCCGCCCAGTGCCTGCAACGCCTGGAGCGGCAGAGCGACTCACCATTGCTCGCGAACAACTTGAAGCGCTGGTCCAAGCAAAGGGGGAACATGGCCTCTTGATTGCCCGTAAACACATGGGATGGACTTGTAGCGGCTTCCCCGGCGCATCAAAACTGCGCCATGCCCTGATGCGTGCACCAACGCCAACGGATGCCATATCACTGTTAGAGCAAGCCAGCGCAGAACTCATAACGGCATGGCCAGAAGCGACCAACTCCTAATCCAGCCTCAAGTTGCGATCAAGCCGCTACCAAGCCACATCCAATCACCCAGCCAATATCACGAATCAATCGCCGTCATCAACTTAACGGCTCATCATCCAGTTGCGATCAATGGCCTGCTCAAGCTGCTAAGAGATTACGTGTACCTGTAATCGCCTGCACTGCAAGCAATACAGCTACCAACACGTTGGCGTAGACATGCAGTCGTCGCATCGAGAGATGACGAGCAATCTCAGGTTTGGCTGCCACCGATGCAAGTAACAACCCGCTCAGTAACACACCGCTCCAGTAGTGGGAGCGCCAAAAGTCTGCATCGAAAGGGTTGTCTGTGAGGCGATTGATCTCCGGTTGTGCTCCCAGCAGCAGCAATGCCAACCAGCAAGCGAGGCCCAACAGCGCACGCGCAGCAGGGCGCCTCACCTTGAGGAGACGGAGGTAGATCACCACAGTGCCCAACTCTGCAAAGGCCAAGGCCACGAGTCGGCCAACCCCAGCCAAACCCCCGGGCGCCGCCTCGAACCAAGCGGCCAAATAGCTATGAAAAAAGGCGATTAACACTGCCACCAACACCCCTCCGGCAACCCAGCGGCCATGCTCGGCATGTTCCACAGGCACCGAGGCAGGCAGCGGATTGATCTGCAAGCGCCGCTCGCGAGCCAAAGTGCCAAGCCGAATCGTGGCACCCACCACTGGATAGACAAACAAAATGATCAGCACGGGGTGCAATAAGCCCAGCCATTGCATGGGGGTCAAAGAGAGAGCACTCGACATCAGGGCATCACCTCCGGCCAGCCTTGTCGCACCAACAACAACGAAAAATAGGGCCTAGCTGTTGCGGGCACCTCGCTGGCCTGCAACACCTGCTGATCGGGCCAGCCCAAATGCTGGGCAAACAGTGCTGATTGCAATAAATTCCGCTCTTCGAGCATGGGCCTCACCCAGGCCCAGCGGTGCGCCAACTTGAGCAACGCCAGCACACGCCCCTTACCAGCCGCATCCTCTAGTAGAACCTCGAGCTCGCTGGATTGATCTGGGGTCGGCAAAAGCAAAAGTTGTTCCTGCTGCATCGCCAAGGGCCAGGCACCTGCAGCAGCGGCGGCTGCAACGGCCGTGACCCCTGGGATAAGCCGAACCTGGCAATCAGGATGATGCTTCTTTAGAGCCAGCAAGATGTAAGAGCTTGTGGCAAACAGGGAAACATCCCCCTGACAAAGCACCACCACTCGCTCTCCTTCAGCCACGGCAGCTGCGAGTTGATCACTGGCCTCTCGCCAAGCCTGCTGGCGTGGTTCAGCTGCAGCCACCATGGGAAAAAGCAATGGCAATTGGCGTTGCTCAGCACGAATCCATCGCGAGGCAATGCTCGCCGCCATCCCTTCACCCCCTTGCCGTGCCACGGGATAGGCCACAACAGTGGCCGCTTCAATCGCCTCAATGGCAGCCAGTGTCAACAGGGCAGGATCACCAGGGCCCACCCCGACCAAGGTGAGAGCTGTAGTTGAAACAGCAGGGCTCGACAAAGCCGAACGAAACATTCAGCCGTCGTTCTAAGACGCCACGATCAAGATGGCTGCAAAGACCCCTTAAACCTCTGGGAATGAGTCGCCTCAGCATCCACCCCGAAGGCAGCACCAACGCCACAAGCCCGGCGGAACCCTTATTGGAGAGCGATGATCCTGCAGTGATCAAAGCCGAGCTGGCCAAACGGGGCATTGCATTCCAGCGTTGGCCAGCCAAAGTCAAGCTCAATCAGAACTCAAGCGAAGCCGACATCCTGACGGCCTACGCCGTCGAGATCGCCCGAATGCAGGCTGATGGCCGTTACCCCACGGTGGATGCAATCCGAATCACGCCAGACCACCCCGATCGTGAAGCGCTGCGCCAAAAATTCTTAGCCGAACACACCCATGCCGAAGACGAGGTTCGCTTCTTTGTAGAAGGCCGTGGTTTGTTCTGCTTGCACATCGGCGCTGAAGTGCTGCAAGTGCTGTGCGAACAAAACGACTGCATCAACGTGCCTGCCGGAACTCGCCATTGGTTCGATATGGGCAGCAAGCCACAGTTTTGTGCTGTGCGCTTCTTCGATAACCCAGAAGGCTGGATTGCAAGCTTCACAGGGGATGCCATCTCCGAGAGATTCGCCAAGCTGCCATGAGGCTGAAGTTGGCTTCAGCTATGCATGCGCGGCTGAGGATGCAAGTTGGCGAGGATCCCTGCCTCCACCGCTGCCAACTCCTGCAAACGAGCAATGATCAGCTCACGCTGAAATCGCTGCTCACAGAGCCTCCAATAGAGGCCGAAATGACGCGCCTCACTCGCCAGGAGATCTGCATAGAGCTGACGCAACTCCAGATCAGCTAGGTGGGTGGCAAGCAACGACATGCGTTCATGGCTACGGGCTTCGATCAGGCCTGCTACCAGAAAGCTATCAAGCATGCGCTGCGGTTCATCCCTACGGATCTGTTTGGCCAACACTGCGCCATAAGGGGGTGCAGCCAGAGGCTCCAGATACCGCCCTCTGGCCTTAAGCAACGTGAGCACACGCTCAAAATGCTCCAGCTCCTCTCTTGCCAAGGGGCTGAGAACTTCTCCGAGCCCAGGCTCACACAAGTAGCGGAACATCAATTGCACGACGGCACCCGCCGCCTTGCGCTCGCAATGAGCGTGATCAATCAGCAGCTCGAGCGGATGAGCAATCGCCTGCTCCAACCAAGCATCACTGGTGGGAGCCGCCAGCCATTTGATCGTGGCGTTTGATGTCTTAGCAGCAGCAAGAGCACTCATAGGGCCTGCTGCTGCTGACGCAAATGAGCCAGCAGCCCTTCCAAAGCAAGGCGATAGCTCAATGCCCCAAAACCGCTCACCACACCCACAGCGCGATCAGCGAGATAAGAGTGATGCCGGAAGCCCTCACGGGCATGGGTATTGCTGAGATGCAACTCCACGTATGGAATCGCTGCTCCGAGCAGAGCATCCCGTAAAGCAATCGAGGTGTGGGTATAGGCCCCAGCATTGATCAGGATTCCTTGCACCTGGCCGATGGCTTGATGGATGCGATCCACCAAAGCACCTTCAAAGTTGCTCTGGAAACACTCAAGCTGAACCGCTTCTGCCTCCGCCTGAGCGAGCAGGTCTGCCTCAATCGCTTTCAACGTCATGACTCCATAAACACCAGGCTCTCGTTGACCCAGAAGGTTGAGATTGGGGCCGTTGAGCAGCAGCAGTCGCATGGCCCTGAAGCATGAAGGGGGTGAATGGATCGTATCGATCCCCACAAGACCTTCCCAGACATTCAGCCACAAAGGTGCGATCTGCTGGTAATGTCAGCAGGTGTGGTTCGGGTCGGTGCCCGAGTGGTTAATGGGGGCGGACTGTAAATCCGCTGGCTCTGCCTACGTTGGTTCAAATCCAACCCGGCCCACCTTCCACATGCCCTTGTAGCTCAGTGGTAGAGCACTCCCTTGGTAAGGGAGAGGTCCCGGGTTCAAATCCCGGCGAGGGCATTGAACCCGAGACCTACGGAAATCCAAGGGCAGTCAAGAAGCCTCAAAAGTCTCTTTTGTTGTGCCGAGGCAGGCGATTGAGAGAAATAAAACCCATCTCCTGTTGTCAAGATCTTTCAACCAGGTAGCAGGTTTTTAGGTCGAGATGTTCAGGTTTGTTCTTGATGTCTCAAGGGTCTAAGCCAAGCCCCCATTGCGGTTCCACACGGTGCCATCCATCTGCCCTCAACTTGTTCCAGATTTCAACGGCATCACGCTTCGGTAAATGCCTCCTGCTTTTGAGCAAGGCAGGAGACCCGTCAGGCATTGCTCGCCCTTTATCCATAAACACAAACAGATCGCTCCGCCAAGACTTTTGATCGCGATGGAAGCGAAGGGACCAGTGCTTGTTTGGATCAATCAACCAACCTTCTGGCTCACATGCTGAACTGCCACCCATAGCGCCCCCTCGGTAGTAAACATGTATTACTTCAGGAATAGGGAGTGCGTCAAGCCCTCTTCGCCAACTCCTTGTAGGCCCAATAGCCACCCGCGGCAATGATCGCCAAAGGCACAAGGGCTCTAAGAACCGAGAGAGCAACAAAGAGAAGCAGAGAGAACGCACCGAATTTCTTGACGATTGCCTTTGTTTCGTCGCTCATCGCATCCCAACGCTCGATCAAAGACATGGTGGCTGGACTGCATGCTGATCTGCTTTCTACCCAATACCTCTTGCGATGCAACCTCAAGGGCAGCAATCCACAGGCGAGCCCAGCCTTGCTAGTTCGCTCAAAAGGCTCTTGATAATCAACCAAGTCAAGTAAAAGCACTGTCTGGTTCACCCCAATGACATCCCAAAAGCCTTGGGTTATTGCTAGGGAAAGCCACTAGATCTCTTCTTGCACAAATGGGATACGGGCACGATGGAGACCCGTTGTGGCTCAGGGGGCCTTCCAACAGGCCCCCGCAAAATCAAGTTGGCTGCACTTGATAAACCTTTGAGCGGCCATTGCACTTCCTCACACCCCAGGAAATAGGAGCCTTCGACTTCGTGATTTCTTGTTCAACACAGATGTTTTGATTATTTGCCCAGTGCGCGACAGGCGCCAAACTGAAGGCAATAAAAGCAAGAGACAAAGCAGCTATTAGCAGAGCAGCTGCCGTAACCACAGGAAGCACAACGCTTTTCAGTGTCTCCATTTCATTGGCTCCTGGGAAGTCAATGCCAGCTTAAGAAAGCGAGGAGCTCTTTTTTAAAGCGCTGCCAACCCTATGGAACGTGATCAATATGCAAGCGTTGTCACATTATTCCATTGTTCAATGGTTCCTTTTTTTCATTATTTCATTGCTCAAACTCATCTGAGCGGACGGTCATAGAAGAAGCAAACAAGACGAGAGGAGCCCCCGATCACAACAGCTACCAGAGGACGCACCTAGCGAAGCCTTGACTGACTTTCAAGAGCAAAGTTGGCGCAAGACGTCACATCTGCCAAACATTGAATCCATCAGCTACAAGCAACATTTCATGCGCAGCCATGACGCATTCACGCCTCTAGCGATCAGCCCCTTCTCGATCCCCGTCTCCTCAATAAATGTCGACATTAATTTAGATATCGCAACCAAGCAAGTAGGCATTGATCATTTCTTTGAAAATTCAATCACACCACTACGCCGATCTAGAAAGGCTGGAAGTAGCAACAACGTCTACTGCAATGCCACTAGACAGTCCTGCAACGACAACAACACCTTCAGCAGCATCGTCCATCGCAGCAACCTCTACAGAGTTAAGCCTTGCTGGCTCAAGCTCTGCTGACAAGTCGCTCTATTGAAAATAACTCTGCTGCAAGCAGTCTTGAGCAAGATTCAGACAGCAGCGACAGTTATGACTCCATTGCCGGTACAAGCTGCTTCGACATCGCCGCAACCGATAGCGGGAACAGTGTGTATCAACCGTCAAGCACTGCTCTGTCCTTCAATAGGGATGAGGAAGGATCTAAGACGCTCTTAAAGCTGAAGCGACAAACAGAAAGAACCTGGGATGGACCACAACTAAATACTGTGCTCACCACCACCCTCCAAAGCAAGACGAAAAGGACCAACCTTTAAACAACGCTTTCTACTGCTGATGTAACAACCTCAAAGGCAGCCTGATACGAACATTGCCGTCAGCAGGAGCCTCTGACACCATCTTTGAGAGCCTTTGCAAAAATGGATGTGTTTCCAGCGTCGCTCTTGACGAATTTATCCTTACAACTCGGACAGTTCCCAAGCGGGCTGGAAGACGCCGTCGAGGCCATCAATAATCCGATCAACGGCTTTGCCTGGGGTTGGCCCACAGTCATCCTGATTGCAGGCACCGGCATCTTGCTGATGGTTGGGCTGGGCTTTATGCCCTTACTGCGCATCCCCTATGGCGTGCGCATGCTGCTTCGCAATCCAACCTCCTCTAGCGAGGGCGAAATCAGTCCATTCCAGGCACTGATGACCTCGATGGCGGCCACGATCGGCACGGGCAACATCGCCGGTGTCGCTGTTGCGATCGCCATGGGCGGCCCTGGGGCGGTGTTCTGGATGTGGCTCATTGCCATTTTTGGTATTGCCACCAAGTACGCCGAAGCCTTACTTGCAATTCACTTCCGCGAAGTGGACCCCCTCGGCAATCATGTCGGTGGTCCGATGTACTACATCCGCAATGGCCTAGGTCCAAACTGGGCCTGGCTGGGCGGATTCTTTGCCCTGTTTGGAATGCTGGCGGGCTTTGGCATTGGCAATGGCGTGCAATCGTTTGAGGTCTCCAGTGCCTTAGCCACGATCGGCATCCCTCGGCTTTTAACGGGTGTCGTGCTTGGAGTGCTTGTCTTTGGAGTCATTATTGGCGGCATCAAACGAATCGCCCAGGCTGCATCCGCCATCGTTCCTTTGATGTCGTTGTTTTATGTGATTGCTTGCCTGGTCATCATTCTCAGCAACATCAGCGAAGTGCCAGCAGCGTTCTCAACGATCTTCTCCAATGCCTTCACAGGAGAAGCCGCTGCCAGCGGCACGTTGACCCAAGTGATCCTGATGGGCTTCAAGCGCGGCATCTTCTCCAATGAGGCTGGTCTCGGTAGTGCGCCTATCGCTCACGCTGCCGCCAACACCAATGACCCAGTCCGTCAGGGCACTATCGCCATGCTTGGAACCTTCATCGATACGTTGATCATCTGCACAATGACGGCTCTGGTGATCATCACCACCGGTGCCTATTTGGGTGGTGAGTCAGGCTCTGATCTGTCAATCGCTGCCTTCAACAGTGGCCTTGCAGGCTCAGGTTGGGTCGTGACTGCTGGCCTCGTGGTGTTTGCCCTAACAACAGTTCTTGGCTGGGGCTTTTACAGCGAACGCTGCACTGAATATCTCTTTGGGGTGCAAGCCATTCTTCCCTTCCGCCTGGTGTGGGTCGCTGTAGTTGTCATTGGCGCTGTTGCAGGCAATCGCGGCGTGGTGTGGGACGTCGCTGACACACTTAATGGTCTGATGGCGATTCCTAACTTGATCGCACTGGTGCTGCTCTCAGGCACTGTCTTCCGCCTCTCCAAAAACTACCGATTTGAAGAGGGCTAAACGTAGAGGTGATCTTGATCAGTGAAACACCACTGCTGATTGAGGGCCTAATCCCCAGCCATTGCATTCAAATGCTCCTTCCAGCCATAGAGGATCTGTCGATGAGCCTTTCGTCGGCAACCATGACCTTCGACTGCGATTGACCCACACCTGAATCGACGTCTCCCTTTGCGTTGTGGTTGGCTCTGGCTGCATCCACCAAGCATGAAGTGCATCAGCTCCAAGCGGTTGCCATTGCAAACCGCCATCAGCCAACGCTGGGCAACGTTGGCGCAGATCACTCAACGACTGAATGAAATCGCGCAGGTCTGCAGGCCAAGGCGTATGCCAAGGGAACCCTTCGCGGCAACCGGGTTCAGGGCCACCCTGCAAACCCGCCTCTGTGCCGTAGTAGATGCAAGGCGCCCCTGGTTGCAAAAACAGCAACAGCAAGGCCAACTTCAACGCCGCAAGATCACCCTGAAGTGTGTGCAGAGCTCTCGGCACATCGTGGCTATCAAGCAGGTTCAACTGGCTGCGGTTCACTTCAGGTCGATACCAACCCAGCGTTGTTGCCAATAGCTCAACAAAAGCCTCCCCACTCAGAGGGTCAAGGGGATAGGCAGGATTGCGATACCGACGGCGTAATCGCTTACCAGCAACCCAGCAAAGGCTGCTCCAACCCATCCGATAATTCATCACCCCATCAAAGTGCTGCCCCTGTAGCCACGGTCTCGCATCACCCCAGATCTCAGCCAAGATCCAAGCGTCTGGATTCACTGCCTTAACCATTTGCCGAAACTCCAGCCAAAACTCAGCAGGCACCTCATCAGCAACGTCAAGTCGCCAACCATCGATTCCCTGCTCGAGCCAATAGCGGGCCACAGCAATCAAATACTCACGCACAGGGGCATGGGCATGATTGAACTTTGGCAAGGCTGGATCGTTCCACCAGCAGCTGTAACCACAATCCTGCCCACGCCGTGGATAGGGATGAAGCGGCCATTGCCGCACCTCAAACCAATCGCGATAGGGCGAAGCCTCACCATTTTCCAAAAGATGATGAAAAGCCCAGAACCCGCGACCACAATGATTAAACACGCCATCCAAAATGATGCGCATCCCGCGGCGATGCACCGCCTCAATCAAAGCCTCTAGCGCTGCATTGCCACCGAGAAGCGGATCCACCTGCAAGTAGTCATAAGCGTGATAGCGATGGTTAGCGGCAGAGCTAAAGACGGGTGTCAAGTAAAGGCAACTGATACCAAGCGCCTGGAGATGATCAAGGCCCTCGATCACCCCGTAGAGATCTCCCCCCTGAAAACCCTGCTCAGAAGGGTCACTTCCCCAGCAGCGCAAAGCCAAATGCTGATGAGCTAAGACACGGCCACTACAACGAAAACGATCAGGGAAGATCTGATACACCACCGCCTGGGCAACCCAGCGGGGAGTGTTGGACAGCCCATCGATCTGCTGCATGCCCCATTGCATATCAAGATCCCACCGCTAGCACTTGAACAAGAGAACAGCCATGGATGATCAGCTCCTAAGCCTGGCTCACGCTCAGAGCACCAGTAGCTCCAGGGCCGCCGTCTTCAACCCCGCAGGTCAACTGATCGCCAACGCTTGTGCCCATCCGCCAACAGCGCCGGCACCACTGCTAGACACCTAGACACTAGTAACAATGGTGTCAGACCTTGCTCCCTGAGAATTTTCTGCTGAGTGAACTGCGCAAGCCAGTCATTTCGGGCCTCACAAGACCAGAAGCCTGGCGCAGACGGCAACTCAAGCAAATTGAGGTCCTCATCGAAAAGCACCAAGACGAGGTGCTTGATGCCCTGGCAACGGATCTAGGCAAACCACCAACCGAGGCATTGTTTGAGCTGATCGCGCTGCGTGGAGAGCTCAAACTGGCTCAAGGGCAGCTCAGCCGCTGGATGCAACCCAGGCACGTACGAGTGCCTTTAGCCCATCAGCCAGGTCAAGCCGAGGTGATCCTCGACCCCCTGGGTTGCGTTCTGATCATCGGCCCCTGGAATTACCCCTTCTCTCTAACCCTCCAACCACTGATTAGTGCTCTGGCAGCAGGCAATACAGCAGTGCTCAAACCTTCCGAGCATGCCCCTGCCACCTCTCGACTGATCGCCCATTTGATCCCTCAACATTTCTCCAGCGAGGTCGTACAGGTGATCGAGGGGGATGGGGCCATTGCAGCGGCACTGATCAAGCAACCCTTTGATCACATCTTCTTTACAGGCAGCGGCGCCATCGGCCAGAAAGTGATGGCTGCTGCCGCCGAACATCTCACTCCGGTGACCCTGGAGCTAGGAGGGAAAAGCCCAGCCATCGTGATTGATGGCGCCGATCTCTTGGTCACGGCTAGGCGATTGGTATGGGGGAAGGGCCTCAATGCTGGTCAAACCTGCATCGCCCCAGACCATCTACTTATCCAAGAACAACTCAAACAGCCTCTACTGCAGGCGATGAAAGGAGCCATTACTGAGCTCTATGGAGGCGCTCCGCTGCGATCACCCCACCTCGCAAAAATCATCAACGATCGTCATTTCCAGCGACTACAACACTTGCTTGATCAAGCAAAGCAGCGCGGCAAGGTGCTCTCAGGCGGACAAATTGACCCCGATCAAAGACGCATCGCTCCCACTCTGATTGACGTAGACAAGCGCGACGATCCGCTGATGGAGGAAGAGCTCTTCGGCCCACTGCTGCCTGTTATCAGCGTAGCCAACCTTGATCAAGCTCTCGCTGAGGTCCGACAACAACCAAAGCCCCTGGCCCTCTATCTCTTTGGCGGAACACATGCCGACCAACAACAGCTCCTCAACACAACCAGCTCAGGC
This sequence comes from Prochlorococcus sp. MIT 1303, assembly GCF_001631965.1. NCBI lineage: Bacteria > Bacillati > Cyanobacteriota > Cyanophyceae > Synechococcales > Prochlorococcaceae > Prochlorococcus > Prochlorococcus sp. MIT 1303. The sequence goes on along the minus strand of NZ_LVHK01000040.1, from coordinate 7,042 downwards.
GGAGTTTGTTTCAACGATGTGGTGATGCATGTAGGCATTCCTGAGCTGCCCTTTGGTGGAGTCGGGGCCAGTGGCATGGGGCGTTATCACGGCCTGGCTGGTTTCGAAACCTTTTCCCATCAAAAGTCTGTCTTACGTCGCCCCTTCTGGCTAGATCTCAAATTGCGCTACCCCCCCTACAAGGCCAATCTGACGTTGCTCAAAAAGGTGCTGGGATAATCAAGCCGCTTTTTGCAAGGGCATCATTTCGGGATGCTTGAAAAGGGCTAGCGCATCTGCGGAGGCAGCTTATCTTTCACCAAGCTGTAGAGAGAGATTGATGCGCCGGATCATTGTTAGCGCTCTAGCCCTGACAACACTTCTACCGCTGCCATCCTGGGGTGCCAGCGTCACAGTGAGACCCGGTGACACCCTTTCGGAAATCGCAGCGCGATATCAGGTATCCCTTCGGGCCTTGATGCGGCTGAACGGCCTAGCCAATGCAGACAACCTCTTCATCGGCCAGACCCTCAAACTGCCAGGTAGCGCATCAGGCACAGTCACGGCTGGAGCAAGCCGTCACACGGTACGAAGTGGCGAGACCCTCAGCACCATTGCTGTTCGCTACCGAGTGCGCCAGCAGGATCTCATCGCCCTCAATGGTCTGAGCAATGCCAACAATTTATATATCGGCCAAACGTTGAAATTACCGGGAGGTGCTTCCGGGGCAATCAGAGTTGGCGCCAGTCGTCACACGGTACGCAGTGGCGAAACCCTCAGCATCATTGCTGCCCGCTACCGAGTTCGCCAACAGGATCTCGTCGCTCTCAATGGCCTTGCCAATGCAGATACCTTATTCATCGGCCAGACCCTCAAACTGCCAGGCAGCTCATCAGGCACAGTCAGAGCTGGCGCCAATCGCCACACGGTACGCAGTGGCGAAACCCTCAGCACCATTGCGGCCCGCTACCGAGTTCGCCAACAGGATCTCGTGGCCCTCAATGGCCTTGCCAATGCCAACTATGTCGAACGTGGCCAAACTCTGAAACTGCCCCAAGGGGCTGTCGTTCCCAAACCCAAAGCAGCAGCAAAGCGCAAACCTGTAGCCATTCAGGCAAATCCAAATGCCACCTCCCACACCGTGGCTCGAGGGCAAACATTGAACCAAATCGCTGGGGCTTATCAAATCCCTGTAGCAACCCTGATCAAGATCAATGGCATCAACAATCCCAACAAGTTATTAGTCGGCAGCAAACTCGCACTACGGGTCAAACCATCAACAACAACCAAGCCAAAATCCACCACTGCAGTTGCCATCAAACCGACTACAACAACCACCGTTAAACCAACTGTTAAATCCACCACCAAGCCTGCTTTAAAACCACAACCCAAGCCAAAATCCACCACGGCAGTTGCCATCAAACCGACTGCAAAAACCACCGTTAAACCAACCGTTAAGTCCACGAGCAAGCCTGCTGCAAAACCACAACCCAAGCCCAAATCCACCCAGCAAGTTGCTGCCAAGCCTTCGCAAACGCAATGGCGCACTTACGGTTCACTTCAAGTGGACTGGGCCAATTGGAAGTTCATGGGAGGAAGCTACGTGGCCCCAACCCTCAACAAAGATGGCAAAGCCCTTTATCTGGCTGTGAACTGCCCAGCGCGCAAGATCAATACCACCGGCACGAATGGATCTTGGAAAACTTGGGGTGCTCCACAGCAGCGCTTTGAGCATGATCTTGTCAAGGATCTCTGCAAAGCCAAAGGCGGCTAAATGCATCGAGGGCTGCACTCAGGCCGCATAGTGCAGCGGCCAGGGTTGGCGTAAAAAGCGCCGACCGCTCTCACGTAAATAGAGCCGCTGGACGCCATCATTGCTCTCCGTAATCAGCTCTTCCTGCACCAACCTGCGAGCCAACCAACCCCAACGCTCTTGCTTGCGGCCTGTAGTGGACGAAAGGCTTTCACTGAGACTGCGAAGATTCATGCCCTTGCGATCTTCGAGCACCTCAAGCACAGCAAAGGCTTGCTCAGACCAATCACGGCGGCGGGCAGTCTGCTGACAGCGATCGCAGCGACCACAAGGCGGCACCAATTCACCAACGGCAAGCAAGAGCCCTTGTTCCAAGCAAAACTCCCCTTCTGCTACCGCCTCGATACGCCGCAACTGTTGCTGCGCTAGCTCCAACCGCATCTGAATCTCCTGCGTAGCGTTCTCATCAGCACAACGGCGAGCGGAAGCATGCATCGCCCAACCAAGGCTGGTGCGATCACCAGGAGAAAACAACACCAAGCAATCGGCCGGCAGTCCATCACGCCCGGCCCGGCCAGACTCCTGCAAATAGCCCTCCGGCGTTGCAGGCAGATTCAAATGCAGAACCAATCCCACATCGCTGCGATCTACACCCATGCCAAAGGCCACCGTGGCCACCAGCACAGGCTGGTCTTGATCTAGGAAGTCAGCCAGCGCCTGCTGGCGCACCTCCGGGGCAAGCCCGGCGTGATAAGCAGTAGCCGCAACATCCTCCGCCTGCAACCGCTCTGCCCATTGCTCCACAGAGCGACGCGTTCGGGCATAGATCAAACTCGCCCCTCTTGATTTCCCTAACGCCTCAAGCACATCAGGCAAGGGATCTCTCGATCGCCTCCGCATGGCGTAGTGCAGATTATTGCGCCGGGCCGAGCAAACCTGCACCAACGGCCGACGAAGAGCCAAGAGGCGGATGATGTCGGCACGCACCCTTGGAGCCGCAGTAGCACTGAGAGCAACCACAGGCACACCTGGGCAGAGACGGCGCACCTGCCCCAGGCGACGGTAATCAGGCCGGAAATCATGGCCCCAAGCACTGATGCAATGGGCCTCATCAACAGCTAGTGCCACCAACTTTCCCTGCGCAGCTGTGTCCTCGATCAATTGCCGCGTGGCCTCACCCTGCAACCTCTCGGGAGCCAGATAAAGCAAACGCAAGCGCTCTTCTCGCAGGCGAACCAGCGCATCGCGACGGCGCGACGGATCCAGGCCAGCATGCAAACAAGCGGCGGCAATCCCCCGCCGTTGCAGCTGCATGACCTGATCCTCCATCAAAGCCACCAAGGGAGAGATCACCACCACCAGACCATCACGCAACAGCGCTGGCAGCTGATAACAAAGCGATTTACCACCACCGGTGGGCAGCACCGCCAGAACATCCTGACCCGCAAGAATCGCTTCCACCACAGGACGTTGACCAGGCCTGAAACCATCCCAGCCATAGTGATGGTGCAGTGCCTCGATCAGTGGATCCACTTCACACCACCAATAGCGCCCTCAAGATAACGAGAGCCAAGCCTGATGGCACGATCTCGAACTCAAGGCAGCGGCGGCGGCTCTAGCTGGTCAGGAGCCTCCTCCACCAGCTGCAAGCGAACCCGTTTCCCTCCCGCCAACTCCCCAAGCGACACCCTCAAGGTTGCCCCGCTAAGGCTCTGCAAAGCACCCAAAACATCGCGGAGATAAGGGGTACTGCTGCCACTTTCCACCCAAAGGCGTTCCTGTAACCCCCCCAATCGTCGCCAGGCCGTATGCAGCTTCAGAACGGAGGCTTCTAAAGACTGAGCCTGAGAGACAGCATCTGCAAGCAAACCCAAGGCATCAAGACGCTGAGCCTCATGCATGGCCTTCTCCAGGTTGAGTTCACCTTGCTGGAAAGCCCTCACCGCCTCGCTGGCCTCTGTGGTCTTACTGATCCAGCGTGCTGTGCTGGTTACATCCTTAATGCAATCCAGTTCAGGTTCCTCCCGCAAAGCTCGCCTGAGGTCTTCCTGCTGAAGCTCCGGCAGTTTTGCCAGCTCCCTTACCAGAGGAGCCACAACCTTGGGAGGCAAAAGATTCTCCTGCGTGCGCTGGCGGATCTCCTCCGGCAACAGGGGGCTTGTGGCAGACGTGAACTCATCCGTCAGTCGGCGAACCTGCTTGCGAGTGATCTCTTGACCTTCATTCGCTGCCTCGGAAATCATCATCTGCACTTCTGGAACAGCCTGCGTCGTTTCCATGAAGGCCCTTTTAGAGAATTGATTCACGCTGCTCTCCTCCAGCATTCCTTCTGCCAGCAAGTTCTCAGCCGAATCAGCCAGCTGAATCAGGGCATAAGCACGGGTCTTACTGATCTCCCGTTCACGCAACCACTGCAAAAAGCCAGCACCACGCCCCTCACCACCCCGCTTCTCACGATCCCGAACTGCCCTAAGGATTCGCCCCCGCCAAATCTCTGTTTGCAAATCAAAGCGATCGCACAAGGCCCAGGCTTGCTCGAGTCGAGCAAGAAACTCCATAGTGCTGATGTCGTCCTGCTCCGGATCGGGCAGATCCAGCTCAATAGCAGGAGGATCAAGAGCAACGGACGAACTCACCAAAACACACCTGACTTAAGGCTGGATGCTGCCATGGCCTACACCCCAAGGGGCGACATTCTGTGACGCATGAGTCAACTCACACACTCACGGAGATAGTCTTGTGGGTGAATTCAATACCTGCGCAGCGATGGCGATCTCAAAAGGCGACAAAGTTCGCATCAGGCGCGAGGAGAGCTACTGGCACAATGAAGTGGGCACAGTGGCCTCTGTCGACACCACCGGCAAATATGGGGTCCTGGTTCGCTTCGAGAAAACGAACTACTTCGGCATGCAAGGTACCGATAACGGCAACCTCACCAACAGCTTTGCTGAATCAGAACTCGATCGCGCCTAAGGCGTTTGCCGGAATTACCTGAAGTTGAGACGGTCCGCCGCGGATTGGCAGACCGTCTTATTGATTTTCAGATCGACCAGATTGAGGTTTGCCGAGAACGAGCAATAGCAAGCCCTGGAGGTTCTGTCCTATTCATCAAGATGCTCTGCGGCATGCACGTGGGCTCATGGTTAAGACGCGGCAAGTACTTGATGGCGTCTTTACATCATGATTTTGCCCAGCCATCAGCTGATTCAGAACCAGATCCTGATGGTGGATGGTGGGGCGTTCACCTGCGCATGACAGGGCAATTTCAATGGCATGAGGCCATCAGTTCACCCTGCCCGCATACACGCGTACGCATCTGGAATAAAAAAGGTGAGGAACTTCGCTTCGTTGACACCCGCAGCTTCGGACAAATGTGGTGGGTTCCACCTGGCAACGCCCCGGAAACAATCATCACAGGGCTGCAAAAACTTGGGCCAGAGCCATTCAGCAGCGCCTTCAATTCCTCTTACCTAAGCAAACGCTTGAAGGGTTCGAAACGACCAATCAAGTCAGCACTTTTGGATCAATCCATAGTGGCAGGGGCAGGCAACATCTATACCGATGAAAGCCTTTTTGCCGCGAGAATCCGTCCCCACACTCCATCAGGTCAATTAAAGAAGGTTGAACTTGAACGCTTATGCGACTGCCTCACGGAAGTCCTCAGAGTGAGCATCGGTGCTGGAGGAACAACCTTCAGCGACTTCAGAGATCTGGAAGGCATTAACGGCAACTACGGTGGTCAAGCCTGGGTGTATCGCAGAGGAGGCCAAGCCTGCCGGATATGCAGCACGCCAATCCGCCGTGAAAGCCTCTGCGGTCGTGGCACCCACTGGTGCCCCAATTGCCAAAGATGAATCCTGGCAAAAATGTTCGATTCACAGCAACAGCGGCAATCTCTAAGCGACACCATTCGCGATTTCCATCAACGCGGTTGGTGTGATGGGACTGGAGGTAATTTCAGCCTAGTGCTACAAAAAACGCCATTGAGATTATTGATGGCACCTAGCGGCATTGAGAAAAGAAATATCGAGGCAGACGAACTCATTGAAGTCAACAGCTCGGGTAACGTGATTAAAGGGGAAGGTAGAGCTAGTGCTGAAACAGATATGCATTTAAAAATCATCGAGCAGACCAACGCCAAGGCCGTACTGCACACACACTCAATGACAGCAACATGGCTATCGAACTACTATAAAAATACTGGGAAAATAACAATTGAGGGCTGGGAAATGCTGAAAGGGCTGAAAGGGATTAACAGCCATTCCACATCAATCACTCTGCCAATCCTATTGAACAACCAAAACCTAGCCAAATTAAGCCAAGCAGCAGGCAAACTGGTCAATGATGCACCCTATGGACTACTGGTCGCAGGGCACGGTTTATACGCTTGGGGGGAGAGCCTAAACGAAGCAAGACGTCATGTAGAAATCTTGGAGTTCCTACTAGAGCTCTGCTGGCGTGAACAACTTATAGCCAGACAAAAATCGTGATCACTCACATCTTGCTGGATATTGAAGGCACCACATGCCCCACAAGTTTTGTCAGCGATACTCTCTATCCTTACGCTTATACCCATCTAGAAGGATTTTTATATGAACACAGAGAAAACAATGAGATTCAATCTCTCATAGATGAAGCTTGGCGCGAATGGCAAGCTGATACGGATGCGAGCAGCAAAGATCTTCTAAGCAAAGCACTAATGGAGAACAGCAGCGAAATCGTGAACATCTGCAGTTACCTTCACCATCTAATAACAATTGATCGCAAGTCTAGTGCTTTAAAAGATCTACAAGGCAGGATCTGGCGAGAGGGTTACGAGAAAGGGGATCTCTGCTCTTCGCTCTACCCAGAAACTATCGAGGCACTCAGCAAACTAAAACAACAAGATTATGTACTTGCTGTATATTCATCAGGCAGCATATCAGCTCAAAAGCTCCTCTACAGACACACGGCTGACGGAGATCAAACAGAACTATTTAGCCACTGGTTTGATACTCGTACTGGCAACAAAAAAGAGAGCAAAAGTTATAGTGATATCTCCATAGCCATGAACATTCCCGTAAAAAAGGTGCTTTTTGTCAGTGATAGCTACGCAGAATGTAATGCCGCAGAAAAAGCAGGCATGAGTGTTTTATTCAGTCTTAGGGAAGGCAATCCAGAGCAAGATCCACATGATCACAAAGCAATCAAAGAGCTCTGGTGTCTATTTGATTATCTTCTTTAAAAATCACACTGACTTGCACATCAAAAAAGCCACCCGCAGGGGTGGCTTTTTCTTGGTAAATCAACAACTCTTTCGCAAGATTGATG
>NZ_LVHK01000039.1:0-83850 GCF_001631965.1 Prochlorococcus sp. MIT 1303 | reverse complement strand
GGTTTTAAGAATCTTGAGGGGCGTCAGGAGAATTTTCATGCATTCTTGGTGCGTCAGTTAGCAGAACCACCCTCTGGACTGCTGCCTACTAAAAGTCAGGCTCGTCTCAGCCAGTTAGCTGAAGCCTTTGCGAGTTATCCAGACAGCTCTGAATCGGCGCGACGTCGATTGGTGACGGACTCAAGACAGCTTCTACATGGCATTCGCCAGGGATTAGAACCACCAGCGCCAATAGGCCCTCCCAAACTCAAGCAGGGGGGAGCTGAAAGGCAGCGGCAGATGCCTTTACCTAGTGGGAACCACTCTCTGAAGTTGGAAAGCCCACTGTCAGAGGTGACAGGAATCGGCCCAAAACTTGCTGAACGCTTGGCCGGGCTTGGATTACTGCTCGTAAAAGATTTGCTGCAGTACTACCCCAGGGACTATGTGGATTATTCCTCGCTGCGGCGTATCCAGGCCCTAGAGGCAGGGGAGGCGGCCACGATTGTGGCCACAGTGAGGCGTTGTCATGGCTTCACCAGTCCACGCAACCCAAATTTATCCATTCTTGAGCTGCAGCTTCAAGACCCAACTGGTCGGCTCAAAGTGAGGAGATTTTTCGCTGGTCGGCGTTTCAGCAGCCCTGCTTACCTCAAAAGCCAGTCACGCCTTTACCCACCTGGAGTCACTGTGGCCGTAAGTGGATTGGTCAAAGGGGGTCCTTACGGCATGAGTTTTCAAGACCCTTTGATTGAGGTCATGGAGAGTCCGCATTCGCCGTTGCGATCGCAAAGCATTGGCCGGTTGTTGCCTGTGTATGCCCTCACTGAAGGCCTTACGGCTGACCGCTTTCGTGATCTGGTAAGGCAGGTTTTACCTTTGGCAGCAAGTTGGCCTGAATCCCTGCCTGAACCACGTCGTCAGGCATTGCGTTTACCCAGCAGAAGCGATGCCTTGATCGCAATTCATCATCCAGACGATCAGCACACATTGCAGTCTGCTCGACGTCGATTGGTCTTTGACGAGTTTCTTCTATTGCAGTTGGGGTTGCTCAAACGGCGAGCAGAGCTACGCAGTTGTCCTGCTCCTGTATTGCAGACAGCAGGGCAGCGAGATGGCCTTGTCGCTCGCTTCCTGGAGCTTTTGCCATTCCCTCTCACAGGAGCTCAGCAGCGTGTGTTGAGGGAGATCGAAGCTGACCTGGTGCTCTCGGAACCAATGGCGCGCCTCATTCAGGGAGATGTTGGTAGTGGCAAGACAGTTGTCGCCATAGCAGCCCTGCTCACAGCGGTAGAGGCCGGCTGGCAAGGCGCTTTCATGGCACCCACTGAGGTCCTTGCCGAGCAGCACTACCGCACATTGTGTTGTTGGTTGCCTCAGTTACATGTCAGCGTCGAGTTGCTTACGGGGGCAACCACTCGTATACGTCGCCGTCAGATCCTTGATGATCTCGTCAATGGATCCTTGAAAATACTGGTAGGCACCCATGCCTTAATCGAAGATCCTGTTGCCTTTTCAAGACTGGGGCTGGTGGTGGTTGACGAACAGCATCGCTTTGGAGTGAAGCAGCGCAACAGATTGTTGAACAAGGGGCTCCAGCCTCATCTTTTGACCATGACAGCAACGCCCATTCCTCGCACACTGGCACTTTCGTTGCATGGAGATTTGGATGTGAGTCAGATCGATGAATTACCTCCCGGTCGTACCCCCATTCAAACTCAGATGATTAGGGGCTGCGATCGTGATCAGGCCTATCAACTCATCCGTGATCAAGTGTCTCTTGGCCAGCGCGCTTATGTGGTGTTACCGCTGATCGACGACTCCGAAAAACTTGATCTGCGTTCAGCAGTGAAGGTTCACACCCATTTATCAGAGGAGGTATTTGCGGAGTTCACGGTTGGATTACTGCATGGACGTTTGAGTAGCTCAGAGAAGCAGGGCGTGATTCAATCCTTCACAGCGGGTGATTGCCAGGTGCTGGTCTCTACCACTGTGGTGGAGGTAGGCGTGGATGTACCTCAAGCAAGTGTGATAGTGATCGACCACGCGGATCGCTTTGGTCTAGCCCAATTGCATCAACTGCGAGGTCGTGTGGGACGTGGCGCAGCGGCGTCCCATTGCGTACTGATCAATGACAGCACAAACCCTTTAGCAAGGCAGCGACTTGAAGTCCTTGTGCGCTCCAGTGATGGCTTTGAGATTGCTGAGATTGACTTGCGCTTGCGAGGGCCAGGTCAGGTACTTGGCACAAAACAGTCTGGATTGCCTGATTTGGCCCTGGCCAGCCTGGCGGATGATGGGTCCGTACTTGAAGAGGCTCGTGATGAGGCTCAAAGACTGCTCAGCGATGATCCGAACCTGACTGACCACTCTCGGCTCAAGGAATTGCTAGAGGCACAGTGGAAGCACCTGAGTGGAACAGCCCATCTGAATTGAGCCCATTGATTTTTTCCACACACTTGAGACTCGTTTGAGTCTTAATACTCAGAAATTACGAGCCGATGTGCCTTCTGCTACGTCGGTTGCCGGGCAGGCTTCTGGTGCGGTCATTGTCGTTAGTGCCCAATTTTTTTAGCTAGTGCCGTAAAGGCACTGTGCTGCAATCGATCTCACTGAATGGCAGGCAGAATTTTTTTAATTTTTTATTTTTTAACTGTTTATCAAGGTTTTACTTGCTTGATGTTGGTTCGCTGTACCAATTTCAAATCTCGCCGCATCAACGAGATTTGCTTTGTGGAAAACTAGGTTGTCGCTGTGGAAATGTTGTCGGCGCGAACTTTTTTCCTGCTGCGCCCTTGGAGTGATAGGCCCATTCGTGATTGTGGGGAGTCCCTCAATCAAATCCCTCTTTCGTTGCATCGATTGGAGCCACATCCCTATGCATCCTTAGGTGCCCCCTATGGTGTAGAGGCTGATCCCTTTCGGCTGCGTCAGGGTGTAGTTGATCGTCTGCTGAGGGCTCAAGATGAGCTGCAGCAAGAGCATCCAGAACTTTGCCTTGCCATTTTTGATGCCTGGCGACCGATTCCTGTTCAGGCTTTTATGGTCGAGCATGCCATCGCTAAGGAGTGCCGCAAACGCAAACTGAAGCGCGGTGACCGTAGTCAGGCCGAGGAGCTGCAAAGGGTCATTGATGATGTTGGCAGGTTTTGGGCTCCGCCCAGCCTTGATCCTTGTACTCCACCTCCTCATAGCACTGGAGCTGCCGTGGATCTCACCCTTGCTGATAGCCAGGGAATAGCTCTGAATATGGGTGGCGAGATCGATGCTATTGGCAGCATTTCAGAACCGGATCACTACCGCGAAGCTGCGAACGATCAACCTCAATCAGAGGCTTACCTCTGGCACAACAGGCGCCAATCTTTAGCTGAGGCCATGGGTAAAGCTGGGTTTTCTCAGCACCCGAATGAGTGGTGGCATTTCAGCTATGGAGATCAACTCTGGGCGTGGAGAAAGGGTGTCGCTGAAGCAATCTATGGAGCCTTGCCAGTACCAGACAGCAAGCCAAGGACGGCTTGATCGCCAAGTTTGTTGACATGATCTCCGAGGCTGCGTCGACCACCAGCTTGCTTCCAGCTCAGCAATAGGGGCTCAAGTGTGCTCTCGAGTTGATCGAGGGGCATCCGCTGTAGATAGGGTTTGGCAAGACGTTGCAGGTTTGGGGTGCCTCCCAGCCAGAGTTGATATTGATCGACACCGCTTCCCACTAGTGCAAGCTCGGCCATGTAGGGCCGAGCGCATCCATTGGGACAACCTGTCATGCGGATCAGGATCGATTTAGTAATTTCAAGACGTCGCAACTGAGCATCAATTCGCTCAAGCAAGACAGGCAGCGTTCTCTCTGCTTCGGTTACTGCCAGACCACATAAGGGCAACGCAGGGCAAGCAATTGCATGCCGTGCCAGCATCGCCGGAGCCTCTGGAGCGCGGATGCCTAGAGCGGCTAGACCTTTGCGCACACTGGACCGTTGTGACGTCCCGATATTGCAGAGCAGTAGATCCTGATTCGGTGTTAGGCGAATTTCAAGTTGAAAGGTCTCCACCAGTTGGCGGAGTCCTTTCTTTAGATCTCCTGCCAAGCGACCAGAGAGCAGTGGCAAACCAACAAACCATTGGCCAACGCTTTGCTGATGCCAGCCCAGATAGTCCTCAAGTTTGCTCTTTGGTTCAGGCCTTAACGCTTTGATTGGATGAAGAAAGTATTTGCTCTTGAGTTCCTGTTTAAACCAGCTGATCCCCTGATCATTGAGAAGATATTTCATGCGGGCATGACGCCTTGTCTTTCGGTCTCCGTAGTCGCGTTGCAAGGCCAAAATCGACTGCACCAAATCCAATACATGCTCTGCAGCCACATAGCCAAGAGGGTCAGCTGTGCGGGCGAATGTCTGTTCATTGTTGTGGGTTCGACCCATGCCGCCACCCACATAGACATTGCAACCCTTGATTTCACCGTTTGCAGCAGTAAAGACAACTAGACCGATGTCATTGGTAAGTAGATCAACTGAGTTATCGCCTGGCACGGTGACGGCGCACTTAAATTTGCGCGGCAAGTAGGTCGTGCCATAGAGAGGTTCCTTGGCATCTCCACTGAAGACGTTGCCCTGATGCTGGCGGGTACGAACTTTTTTCACTCGCCTGGAGGGGCGGATGCGGTAGGTCGCACTTCCATTCACCCATAGGTCTAGATAGGAGCCCTCCGCTGCCGTTGGGCTGAGAACATCAGCAATTTCATTGGCAAGTTGTCGGGCAGCTGGATAACCACCTTTCTCATAGGGAGCTGCTGGTGCCATAACGTTGCGAGTGATATCACCACAAGCCGCCAGGGTTGATCCCATTGATCGGATGATTGTGCTGATAACTTCGCGCAGGTCCTCCTTGCGGACCCCATGAATCTGAAACGCCTGGCGGGTAGTGGCCCGCAGGCTCCCATTGCCAAGGCGATTGGACAGATCATCTAAGGCTAAAAACAGTGATGGTGGAATACGTCCGCCAGGGCTGCGCAGACGCAGCATCATTTGCCAATCCTTACCCTCACCTTTCTGGCGGTTATCTCGGTTGTCCTGTTGATAGCTTCCGTGGAATTTGAGCAGCTGAACGGCGTCGTTGCTGAAGTGATCACTGCTGTTCTCAAGTTCAGCAGCCAGGGGATCTAGTAAGTAGCAGCTATCAGCCTTGAATTGTTCAAATTTGCTCAGGTCTGCTCCACTGGCGAGACAAGCTGCGAACTTGAGATCTGCCGCTTGGCCAGATGTTGTCTGCCCTTCGGTCACGGCGTCAAAATTTTCCTAATACACCGTAGCGAAATGCACACGACCTGTTGAGCTGCTCCCTTCAATACAGTTGGGCGGTCTTGATTGCTCGCCTCCGTGTCGACCCTTCTAGTGGAGATTGGGACTGAGGAGCTGCCAGCTGATTTTGCCCGGCTTGCCTTACCCCAGCTGGAGCAGCTGGTCAGTCGTGATTTGCAAGGTCTACGTCTTAGCTACGGCATGATCCAATGCACGAGTACGCCAAGGCGACTTGTCGTGCTGGTGGAAGACTTGGCCAGCGCTACTGCTGATCTAGAGGAAGTACGCAAGGGTCCACCGGCTGGCCAAGCCTTCAAAAATGGTGTGCCAACCCAGGCAGCCGCTGGCTTTGCCAAGCGCTGTGGGCTGAAACCAGAAGATCTCGAGATTCGGGAGACCCCGAAGGGACCTTTTGTGTTTGCAACCGTGCTTCAGCATGGACGTTCTGCAATGGAACTACTAACAGACCAGATCCCTGAGTGGATAGGTAGCCTTCAAGGTCGACGTTTCATGCGCTGGGGCGAAGGGGAAAGGCGTTTTTCTCGTCCGATTCGTTGGCTTGTGGCCCTGCTCGATGAGCAGATCATCCCTGTTTGCCTTGACGGAAGCGACCCAGAGATTTGTGCAGCGAACCTGAGTCGGGGCCATCGACTTCACGATCAAGCTGTCATCATTCCTTCTGCAGGCAGTTACGTACAAACCCTCGCCAAGGTTGGTGTGGAGGTCGATCGGCAAAAACGTGGCACCTTGATCCGTCAGGCAATTGATACGGCTGCTGCAGGTCTTGAAGCATGCCCTGATTGTCCTGATGATCTTTTCGAAGAGCTCACCGACCTAGTGGAAGCACCTCTGCTTTTAGAGGGAGCCTTCGCCAAGTCATATCTAGATCTACCCGCTGAAGTGCTCAGCACAGTGATGAGAGTGCATCAGCGCTATGTGCCCCTTTACCGTCTTAATGCTGTCAATGACCCTCTTGCTCTCGATGCCAAGAGCAGTCTTCTGCCCAGATTCCTTTGCATCAGCAATGGGCTCGCGAAGGCAAGCGATCCTGTAAGACTCGGCAATGAGCGGGTGCTCAAAGCCAGGCTGGCTGATGCAGAATTCTTTGTCGAGGCCGATCGCTCTTTGGCCAGCATCGAGCGACGAAAAAAGCTAGCGCATGTGACCTTTGCCGAGGGACTTGGTTCTCTGCTCGATCGAGTTGAGCGCATGGAATGGATCACTGATGTGCTTGTTGAGCTGCTGGATCTTTCTGCTGAAATTTCTGTACAAGTGCGTCGAGCCGTCCATCTCTGTAAACACGATCTGGTCAGTCAGATGGTGGGCGAATTTCCCGAGCTACAAGGCGTAATGGGAGCGAAATATTTGTTAGCAGAAGGAGAGCCTCGAGAAGTAGCCCTTGCCGTTTTGGAGCATTACCTGCCACGTGGGGCAGGGGATACTTTGCCCGAGTCAGAATCGGGAGCAGTGCTTGCCCTGGCCGAACGCCTGGAATTGCTGCTCAGCATCTATGCCAAGGGTGACCGTCCTAGTGGCTCCTCGGACCCCTATGCCTTGCGCAGGGCCGGTAACGGTCTTTTGCAAATCCTTTGGTCGAAGGGTTGGCGGCTGAATCTGCTCGCCTTATTGCAACGAGCGACGAACCATTGGAGCAAGCTCCTACCGCATCTAAAGGTCACACCATCCACCTTGGCGGCTGAGCTGGGTGAGTTTCTTCGCCAACGGATGCTCAGCCTGCTGGAGGAGGCAGGAACCGATACTGATCTAGCCCAAGCGGTAGCTGGTGAAACAGTTTTGATCGATCGTCTTCTTTCTGACCCTGCTGATGCGCGACTGCGAGTGGATCTGCTCGTGAGGATGCGCCGCACGGGTAAGTTGCTGGCGGTTCAGGCTGTTGTTACCAGAGCGGCACGCTTAGCAGAGAAAGGGGACCTACCAGCAACCGTACTGAGTGCTGCTGAGGTCGTTGATCCTGATTTGTTTGAAAAGCCTAGTGAGTTGGAGATGTTGAAGGTGCTCGATGCTCTTGAACCAATCACTAAGGATTCTTCAAGTGAACGCTACCGCCATTTAGCGGATGGCCTGATTGCTGGCTCGGAAGCTCTCGCAGCTTTTTTTGATGGTGATCAGAGTGTGATGGTCATGAGTGAAGATCTCGCTGTACGCGCAAACCGTCTCAATCTTCTTAGCCTTTTGCGCAACCAAGCTGGTGTGCTGGCCGATTTCAGCCAAATCAGCGGCTAAGTGGTTATTTCAGGCTTAGGATTTGTTTGAAACAGCAGGGTCACGTTCTCCTTGTTCTGATGCCAAATTTTGCTTGGAGGCATCTTTGTTGTTGTCAACATTGATGCCACCGGTGATGGTTTTGATCGCCAGCATGGCATTCACTTCTTCGTCGCTACGTACAGCACTGGGAACAGGTTGATAGCTTGTTTGATTACGGAAAATTCCCCGTGCGAGTGCATCCACAGTTAGCAGTGTGAGTTTGATCTGTTGCCATGGATTCATCGCAACAACTTTTTTGTAGAGGTAACTATCGAAGGTGAGACGTTGCACGTCCATGTCATCGCACATGGCAACAAAGGCTTCTCTGGCAGTGTCATTCGAGTAGAAGATGGCTTGGAGTATTGACAGAACGATGTAAGTAGAACCGTATTTACGATCCCACTTTTTCAGATATTTCTTGAGATCAGCTTCGGAGGGGATTAATTCACCTGACCGACTCGATTCCACGATCTGTTCAGCACACATGCGGCCACTTTTGGCAGCAAAGTAGATGCCTTCGCCAGAGCTTTTGGTGACGTAGCCCGCTGCATCTCCAACAAGGGCCATACGGCCAACAACCCTGCGAGGACGAGGATGCTCAGGAATCGGGTGGGCTTCAACTTTGATCACTTCTCCATGAACAAGTCGTTTCTTAGCCCGTTCGCGTACTCCTTTTTGCAAGCTTTTTATTAAGGTCTGATTTTTCTGCATGGTGCCTGTGCCAACGGCAACGTGGTCGTACTTGGGGAACACCCAGCCGTAAAAATCTGGTGACACATCAGTGCCTACATACATTTCAGCAAGATCTTCGTAGTAAGCCATTTCTTCATTTGGCAGCTTGATGCGCTCTTGGAATGCAATCGCGACGTTGTAGTCACCGGCATCCATGGCTGTTGCTACACGGCTGTTGGCTCCATCAGCGCCAATAATGAGGTCAACCTCGAGGCTTTTGGCTTCACCAGTGGATTTACCAGTTGAATAGTCGGAATAGGTGATTGTGTATGGACCTTGACGATTAGAGCCAGTGTCGATTTTGGTAACGAGTCCATTAATCAAGTTAGTTCCGAGGCTGGCGGCGCGATCTCGCATAAAGGCATCCATGACCTCTCTGCGGCACATACCGATGTATTCACTCTTGTCGTCTGGGCTGTAAACCTTGTCCAGAGTGATATCCACCTCACGGTTTGATGGAGAGATCATTCTCATGTTGCGAACCTTGCGGTCGATGATCGACTCGGGCAGGTCGAATTCATCCACCATGCAAAGAGGAATCGCTCCACCACAAGGCTTGGCGTTATCGAGTTTGCGTTCGAATAGCCAGGTCTGGATACCTGCTTTGGCAAGAACTTCTGCGGCGCAGGATCCACTTGGACCACCACCGACAACGGCAACACGCAGCATGTTCAGATCCGCTCCGCGGAATCACTTAAGTAAAACTTACTTCCCTGAAAGAGATTTTGGGGCCCCCTGGCGCCCCCCCTTACGATCTAGATAACTCTGCATCAACTTCGTGGCTCGAGCAATCAACGCTCGACGCATCAGCCGAGATGACATTCCCGTTGCTCGTCGGTCGCGTCCTCAGAGACGGGCAAGGGGTGGTTCATTGGGATTATTGGTGGCTTGTTTGATGGTGTTTGGAGGTTCCATCACAGCTGTTTTGTTCGGCCCGTGGCTATTTGCTGGGCTTATGGGTCCAGCTCCTGTTGAGGGCATTCAGGATCGTCCTACTGCTGACGGACGTCTGCTCGGACATTTCCCTTATCCAGAAGCCTCAGTACAGAATCGAATTCTCATGCAGCCTGGGATTGAGCTTCATCAGGAAGCTGCTGATGCATTGAATTCCATGCGTGCTGCGGCTGCAGCAGATGGTGTTGATTTGAGGCTGTTGAGTGGCTACCGCTCTCACGAGCTACAAGAGCGAATCTTTTTTGATATCAAATCAGACCGAAACCAGACAGCAGCCGAACGGGCCAAGGTCTCTGCACCTCCAGGGTATTCCGAACACAGCACTGGCTATGCCATTGATCTTGGTGACGGGACGATTCCTGAAGCGAATCTGTCTGAAAGCTTCGAAGCCACTAGGGCGTTCCGCTGGCTACAGGATCATGCTGCTAGTTATCACTTTGTCCTTTCCTTTCCCCTTGATAACCCCCAGGGGGTGACTTATGAGCCTTGGCATTGGCGATTTGAGGGTTCAGCTTCTGCTCTGAGACTCTTTGAATCAGCTCATCAACTGGAATGAATGAACTGAAGAAGGTTTTTTTCGGTCTTAGAAGTTTTGATTAGCTAGCGGAAGGGGCCTAGAAGTTAAGTCGAATCTCAAATTGAGATATCCTTCCGCCACTACGCCTGTGTGCGTTTCCTTTTCCTTTTGAAAGTCTCTGACCCATGAGTGCCCAGGCCAAGGCGATCCGCAACATTGCAATTATCGCTCACGTGGATCACGGCAAAACAACCTTGGTGGATGCCCTCCTCACTCAGTCCGGGATCTTCCGAGACAACGAGGCTGTACCCACATGTGTCCTGGACTCCAATGATTTGGAAAGGGAACGGGGCATTACGATCCTTTCAAAGAACACGGCCGTTACCTACGACGAGACGCGTATCAACATTGTTGATACCCCTGGGCATGCTGATTTTGGTGGTGAGGTTGAGCGAGTGCTTGGCATGGTTGATGGCTGTTTGCTGATCGTTGACGCCAACGAGGGGCCTATGCCACAGACGCGTTTCGTGCTCAAGAAGGCGCTTGAGCAGGGATTGCGGCCAATTGTGTTCGTAAACAAGATTGATCGTGCGCGGGTGGATCCTGAAACCGCTGTCAACAAGGTGCTCGATCTGTTTGTTGAACTCGGTGCAGATGATGACCAATGTGATTTCCCGTACTTGTTCGGCAGTGGAATGGGAGGTTTTGCCAAGCCGGATATGGCAACTGAAAGTCAAACAATGAAGCCACTATTTGATGCCATCCTGCGTCATGTTCCACCACCTGTTGGAGATGAGAACAAGCCTCTTCAGCTACAGATCACTACTCTCGATTATTCAGACTTCCTGGGCAGGATTGTGATTGGTCGGGTCCACAACGGGGTTATCCGTAATGGTCAGAGTGCTTCGTTGATTAAGGATGATGGCAGCATTAAACGTGGCCGAATTAGCAAACTACTCGGTTTCGAAGGATTGCAACGGGTTGAGATACAAGAAGCCGGAGCGGGAGATCTCGTTGCTTTAGCCGGTTTCGATCAAGTCAATATTGGCGAGACCATTGCCTGTCCAGATGAACCAAAAGCTTTACCTCTAATTAAGGTGGATGAACCAACTTTGCAGATGACATTTGTCGTCAATGATTCACCCTTTGCTGGAAAAGAAGGCAAATTCGTCACTAGCCGGCAGCTGCGAGATCGTTTACGCAAGGAATTACTCACCAATGTTGCCCTAAGGGTTGAGGACACTGATTCCCCTGATCGTTTTGCGGTTAGCGGACGTGGTGAGCTACACCTGGGCATCCTGATTGAGACCATGCGCCGCGAGGGGTTTGAGTTTCAGGTAACCCAGCCTCAGGTGATCTTCCGAACGATTGACGGCACTCCTTGTGAGCCCGTTGAGACCTTGGTTATGGATGTACCAGAGGCAGCAGTTGGCTCCTGCATTGAGAAGTTGGGTGTGCGTCGGGGTGAAATGCAGAACATGGAAACCGGTAACGACGGTCGCACCCAGCTTGAATTTGTTGTGCCTTCTCGAGGGTTGATCGGTTTTCGTGGTGAGTTTGTACGTGCTACCAGGGGTGAAGGAATTATGAGCCACTCTTTTTTTGAATATCGCCCAATGTTGGGTGAGTTTGATGCTCGTCGGAATGGTGTTCTGATTGCTTTTGAGCAGGGCACTGCGACCTTCTACGCACTCAAGAATGCTGAGGGTCGAGGTCAGTTCTTCATCTCTCCGGGTGTCAAGGTTTATAAGGGGATGATCGTTGGCGAAAACAATCGACCTCAGGATCTGGAGTTAAACGTTTGCAAGGCCAAACAACTCACAAATATGCGCTCTGCTGGTGCAGAAGAACTCGATACCTTGCAGACACCTGTTCAGATGACCCTTGAGCGTGCTCTTGAGTACATCGGTCCAGACGAGATGCTTGAAGTCACCCCAGAGTCCATTCGTTTGCGCAAGTTGCCTGCCAAGAAGATGGCCAAACGCTGAAGCTCTTGATGGAGAGATTCCAGCCTACTGATCTGATCAATGATCCACGTTTTCAACTAGCCGTGGAGCTTTTTAATCAGGCCGATTGGTACCCCGCTCATGACGCCTTTGAGGAGCTTTGGCATGAGACATCCGGTCAAGCACGCCAGACCATCCAAGGGGTACTTCAGGTTGCTGTTGCCCAACTTCACTTGCAGCGCGGAAATCGTCGCGGGGCGACCCTTCTTTATGGTGAAGGCCTCGGGCGTCTAAAAGCTCTAGGAACTCCAAACCTGGGTTTTGACCTTGATCAGCTCTGCACCTGTGTGGAGAATCGCTTGCAACGGCTTCAGCAGGGACAAGATCCCGACGAGTGCACTGTCCCAGGCCTGATCTATGACAGCTCAGTTTCTGAGTAAATTAACCATAAAGATTTGGATTGTTCCGCTTTGGCTGCTCTTGTTCAAGTTATGACAAGGAGTTGGCAAGTTCATCTCGCCATAGCGACAGCGTTGATTGGAATGTCTACCCCTGCGGTTTTAAGCCAGGAGGGCAGCCCTTCTGCTCCGGTAGAAGATGGCGGTTTGATCACGATCGAATCAGATATCCAAAACGCAGACAGCGTCACAGGGGTTTTCACCGCCATCGGCAACGTTCGCATCGTTTATCCAGCCCGAGGCATCGTTGCTACCTCTAGACAGGCTCAGTACTTCAGCAAAGAAGATCGTGTGGTCCTTACCGGAGATGTTGATGTGATTCGGGACGGGGAAAATTCCATGCAGGCTGAACGAGTTGTTTATCTACTCGAAGAGGAGCAAGCGGTAGCAGACCCAAGCACTGGTGCTCAAGTGTTCACTTCTGTGCAACTTGATTCCAACAATCAGGCAGAGGCACCTTTGGCCCAATGAGTCTTTGTTTAGAGCAGGTGGCGCTCACCGTGGGAGGGCGTCACCTGGTAAAAGATGTCTCCTTGCGCCTTGATCCAGGCGAAGTTGTTGGCTTACTCGGTCCCAATGGTGCCGGCAAGACAACAACGTTCAATCTTGTCATCGGTTTGTTGCGTCCTGATTACGGGCAGGTGCAACTTGATGGACAGCCAGTGGCGGATTTGCCGATGCCCAATCGAGTTCGTCTAGGTATCGGTTATCTCCCTCAGGAACCAAGTGTGTTCCGGCAGCTCAGCGTGCGACAAAACCTTGAGCTTGCGCTCTCTCAAAGTCATTTAACAACTCATCAGCGTCGGGAGCGTCTCGAGCAGTTGGTTGAAGACTTTCATCTCAACTTGTTCTTGGACCGTCGTGGCTATCAACTTTCCGGCGGCGAACGACGTCGCTGCGAGGTAGCACGTGCCTTGGCGGTAGGCCTAGAAGGTCCCACCTACCTCTTGCTTGATGAACCCTTCGCTGGTGTTGACCCCATGGCAGTGGCGGACCTCCAGGTATTGATTCATACCCTCCGGGAGCGTGGCATGGGAATCCTGATCACTGATCACAATGTCCGTGAAACCCTTGCCATCACTGACCGCTCTTACATTCTTACGGAAGGCAGCATTCTTGCTTCAGGCCGTTCTGAAGAAGTGGCAAACAACCCCTTGGTGCGGCGTCACTATCTCGGGGAGGGTTTTCAGCTTTGAGCAAATGGCGCCTTGGAAAGTTGAAAGACGTTGATTCTTGGCCTTGGAAGTGGTGGCGCTGGGCTTCGTCCAAGTGGAGGCTGATCCCGCTGCTGGATCGATGGCTTTTAGGTGAGTTGATACCCGTATTGCTGTTTGCCATAGCGGCCTTCACGGTGGTGTCCGTCTCAGTGGGGGTGATGTTTGATTTGGTGCGCAAGATTGTTGAGTTTGGATTGCCTCTGCATTTTGCATTGCAGGTTTTTAGCTTGAAGTTACCTTTCTTTCTGGTGATTTCTTTTCCGATGGCCACCTTGCTGGCCACCTTGTTGGCTTATAGCCGTCTTTCTTCTAACAGCGAATTCACGGCTTTGCGCAGCCTCGGTGTAAGCACCAGACGAATCGTTGCTCCAGCATTGGCATTGGCATTATTGATGACAGGGCTAACTTTTATCTTCAATGATGTCATTGTTCCAAGAACAAATAGTACTGCTGAGGTGACAATAAAGCGTGCTCTTGGCAAAGCAATTGCTACAGAGAAAGGCAAACATGTTGTTTATTCCCGATTCGGAACGATTACTGGCTCAGAAGCTGAAGACAGGAATCAAGGGCTTTCTCAGTTGTTTTATGCAAAGGAATTCCTTAAGGGAGAAATGGAGGATGTCACAGTGCTTGATTTATCTCGTCTTGGTTTTACTCAGATGTTGAAGGCCGAGCGGGCTATTTGGAATGAGCAGGAGGCGATGTGGGAATTTTTTAACGGCAATATCCTTACTCTCACACCAAGTGGCAGTACCACTTCAGTTGAATTTGATCGCTATCTCTACCCCCTAACATCAGGCCCAATTCGTGTGGCCAAACTCCCTAAAGATGCCAACAACATGACTGTTGCACAGGCCATGGAGGCCGCAAGTATTTATACCGATGCTGGTAACCGTAAAGAGGCCAGGCGTTTGAAGGTGCGTATCCAAGAAAAATTCACTTTCCCGATGTCCTGCCTGGTGTTTGGCCTGATTGGCAGCAGCCTTGGTGCAAAACCTAATTCTCGGACCAGCCGGACCCAGGGATTTGGCATCAGTCTCTTATTAATTCTTGCTTATTACACGCTTAGCTTCAGCTTCAGTTCTCTTGGTGTTACGGGAACTTTGACACCGATGTTGGCCGCGTGGATCCCTGTTTTTATCTCTTTGGCAGGTGGCGGTCTGTTGCTGCGTCAGGCCAGTCGTTGAACTGCAGCGGCAGAATAAGAGAGTTGTCGCAAGGACCTGGTGTTTGGAGTGACGTTGGCTGAGCTTTCCGCCTCGCTAGGGGATCCTGTTTTGGCTCTTGGTTTGGCTGCATTTGCCCTACTTCTGTTGGCCATACCAATCTCTTTTTGGATGGTTTCAGGAGGTAGCAATTCTGCTGTTGTGACACTTCTGGTGGCTCTTGCCAATTTGGTTCTTACCGCTCAATTGGTTTTGCGGTGGTGGCAGTCGGGTCACTTCCCGATCAGCAACCTTTATGAATCCCTCTGTTTTCTAGCCTGGGCTTGCACACTTGCGCAGCTATTGGTTGAGCGTTCCTTGTCTTCCCCGATTGTTTCAGCCGCTGCTACACCAATGGCTTTGCTTTGTGTGGCTTTTGCCAGCTTTGCATTACCAGAAACTCTTCAGGAGGCCTCTCCTCTAGTACCAGCTCTTCGCTCCAGTTGGCTTGTGATGCACGTGAGCGTGATTATGTGCAGTTACGCTGCCCTGCTTGTTGGTTCTTTCTTATCAATGGCGGTTCTATTTACTGATCGCCAGCAAACTTTGGAGCTACGCAGCAGTTCAATTGGAACAGGTGGCTTTCGTCAGGCAAAGCTAGCCACATCTGCTATGGATCAGAATGATGGCCTGCGCCTGAGTTCAATCAACTTGAGCCGCACTGAACAGTTGGACAGCCTTAGTTATCGCACGATTACGGTTGGCTTTTTGTTGCTCACGCTTGGCTTAATCAGTGGTGCCGTTTGGGCCAATGAGGCCTGGGGGAGCTGGTGGAGTTGGGATCCAAAGGAAACCTGGGCTCTAATTTGTTGGATGGTTTATGCGGCCTATCTGCATACACGTTTCAGTCGTGGCTGGAGCGGGCGACGTCCGGCTTTAGTTGCCGTGGCAGGCATCGTTGTGATCGTTGTTTGTTATATCGGTGTGAATCTGTTAGGGATTGGTTTGCACAGCTACGGCTGGTTCTTTGAAGCCTAATCTTGTGATATTGATCTGTTCTTATTAGCAACAATCCCCACAAGACTAATAGGCAATAGATGCAGTTATTGCTGCATCTATTACTTCAGACCACAACACCTTCAGGACGTTTGCTATTACGGATGCCTCGGATGGCTTCGGCGTAGTCGGGCTGATTGAACACGCCAGACCCGCTCACAATCGCATTGGCGCCAGCTTCGATCACTTTCCAGGCATTGTCAGCCTTGATCCCTCCATCGACTTCGATCCAGGGATCGAGACCCTGTTCGTCGCAAATACGACGCAGCTCGCGGATCTTTTGCACTTGATTGTCGATGAAGCTTTGCCCACCGAAGCCTGGGTTGACGCTCATGATCAGTACTAGATCACATAGCTCCAGGCAGTACTCAAGGGTGTCCAGAGGTGTGCTTGGGTTGAGTACTGCTCCTGCTTTCTTACCGAGATCCTTGATTTGCGCAAGGTTGCGGTGAAGGTGTGGACAGGCTTCAACCTGCACATAGATGTGATCTGCACCTGCTTTTGCGAAATCTCCTACATACCTTTCTGGTTCCACGATCATCAAGTGGACATCTAGGGGCTTACTGGTCACAGGCCTTAGTGCTTCAACGATCAGAGGACCAATCGTGATATTTGGCACGAATCGGCCGTCCATCACATCCACATGAATCCAGTCTGCGCCGGCTTGATCTACAGCCTGCACGTCTTCTCCTAGGCGGGAGAAATCGGCAGAGAGGATCGAAGGGGCGATTACCAGGGGCTTCGTGCTCATCGATCGGGGTTAGGGAGTGGGCGATTCTAGGAATCGGCTGTATGGGCATTCTCGTTGTTGCCGGCACTGATACAGTGAGCAGCGCTTTAGAGCCGAGAACCCCTGCGGCATCGGGTCCTTTCACATGATCAGCGTATAACGCTGACCCGTGAATTCAGTCCAGCCCTGCTCGTTTCTTTGGTCGTCACACCCATCCCCACCGCCGCATACCAGTGGATCGCACTCTTATTCAGGAAATTCTCGAGGTCGTTGAGCAAGCTGCCATTGCGTCGGCACATCTGACTGGTCTCGGCAAGAAAGACGAAGCCGATGCAGCAGCTGTTGAAGCCATGCGCAAGCGGATGGGACAAATCCAAATGCAGGGTCGCATCGTCATCGGTGAGGGGGAGCGCGACGAAGCCCCGATGCTTTATATCGGCGAAGAGGTTGGCAGCGGCAGCGGCCCAGGCGTTGACTTTGCCGTCGATCCCTGCGAAGGCACCAATCTTTGCGCCAACAACCAGCGAGGTTCGATGGCTGTACTGGCCGCATCTGATCGCGGTGGCCTTTTCAATGCTCCTGACTTTTACATGAAAAAGTTAGCGGCCCCCCCATCAGCGAAAGGCAAGGTGGACATTCGCAAATCTGCCACCGAGAACATCAACATCCTTAGCCAGTGTCTTGGGCTTGCCGTGAGTGAACTCACCATTGTCGTGATGGATCGAGCTCGTCACAAAGGCCTGATTTCTGAGATACGTGCCACTGGTGCACGTGTTCAACCCATCTCAGATGGAGATGTTCAAGCTGCCATTGCTTGTGGGTTTGCCGGCACCGGCACCCACTGTCTAATGGGCATCGGTGCTGCTCCTGAGGGTGTGATTTCAGCTGCCGCAATGCGTGCTCTCGGTGGTCACTTTCAGGGCCAGCTGGTGTATGACCCCGCCATTGCTCAAACCAGTGAGTGGGCCGATTACACCAAGGAAGGCAACATTGCCCGCCTCAATGAGATGGGAATTACTGATGTTGACAAGATCTATGAAGCCGAAGAACTGGCTTCCGGCAACAATGTTGTTTTTGCGGGTAGTGGGATCACTGATGGACTGTTGTTCCATGGAGTTAAGTTCGAGCCTGACTGCACACGCACTAGCAGCTTGGTAATCAGCACTCTTGACAACACAGCTCGGTTTACCAATACCGTGCATATCAAGGATGGAGCGAAGAGCATCGCTCTGAGCTAACCATCCAAGACAAGATCTAAGGGACGTCTCCATGCACATTGCCGTCGTCGGCTTAAGTCATCGCACGGCGCCGGTGGAAATCCGTGAAAAGCTCAGCATCCCTGAGCAAACCATGGAGACCTCCCTGCAAACTCTTCGCGGCAACGATCAAGTCCTTGAGGTTTCGATCCTTAGCACCTGCAATCGGCTAGAGATTTACACCTTGGTTCGTCACCCTGAACGAGGTATCTCAGCCATTAGTGATTTTCTAGGCCAACATTCAGGTTTGGCAACGGAAGATCTTTCCCCCCATCTGTTCAACTTTCATCACGATGAAGCAGTAGCCCACTTGATGAGGGTGGCTGCGGGTCTGGACAGTCTGGTTTTAGGAGAAGGGCAGATCCTTTCCCAGGTGAAGAAGATGGTGCGATTGGGGCAGGAACACAAATCCATGGGCCCGATTCTTAACCGTTTGCTCACTCAGGCAGTGAGTACTGGCAAACGAGTTCGCAGTGAAACCAATCTGGGTACGGGGGCTGTCTCAATTAGTTCTGCGGCTGTGGAGTTAGCCCAACTGAAACTTGGCCAGGCGCAAGGGGAAGATCAGTTGATGACTCTGGAATCTGAGTTGGTCGCAGTGGTGGGTGCGGGGCGGATGAGCCGACTACTGCTTCAACATCTTCAGGCGAAAGGTTGTTCTGGGGTGATGTTGCTGAACCGCACGCGGCAACGAGCTGAGGATCTATCGGCTGATTTCCCTGAGCTCCCCGTTGAGTGTCGCCCCCTTGATGATTTGAACCATTGTCTAAGTACCTGTTCATTGGTATTTACCAGTACGGCTGCTGACGATCCGATTGTTGATGCATCTCTGCTCAAGCAGCTCAAGCGCCGCAGTTTTCTTCGTCTGATTGACATCGGCGTGCCGCGCAACATCGCCTCAGATGTGGTCGATGTACCCGGTGTTGAGTCCCATGATGTGGATGATTTGCATGAGGTGGTGTCTCGTAATCAGGAGGCCCGCCAACAGATGGCCAAAGAAGCAGAGGTTGTGCTCCAAGAAGAGACGCGTCTGTTTTTAGAGTGGTGGGACAGTCTTGAAGCTGTGCCAACCATTAATCGCTTGAGGGCGACCCTTGAGGCTATTCGTGCAGAGGAATTACAAAAAGCGCTCAGTCGTATGGGGCCTGATTTCTCTGCTCGAGAGCGCAAAGTCGTTGAGGCTTTAAGCAAAGGAATCATCAACAAAATTCTCCATACCCCAGTCACTCAGCTACGGGCTCCCCAGGCTCGTCCAGAGCGGCAACAGGCTCTGCGTGTGGTGGCGAGTTTGTTTGAGTTAGATCCACCACTAGAGGATGGGTAGTTCTATGCCAAATTCTGGTTGCCTCTTGATTTGCAGAAGTCTTGTTGGATCTTCGCAGCTGACAGCTTTAGATGGCCAACCGTCCGGTAAGTTTGCTGCGCAACGCCGATTTGCGGGGGCGGCATGAAGCGTGTTTTAGCCATCATTCTCGGGGGAGGAGCTGGAACGCGCCTCTACCCCCTCACCAAGATGCGGGCCAAGCCGGCCGTACCTCTTGCAGGCAAATATCGTCTGATTGACATCCCAATCAGCAACTGCATTAACTCCAGCATCAACAAGATGTATGTGTTGACGCAGTTCAACAGCGCTTCTCTGAATCGGCACCTTGGACAGAGCTACAACCTCAGTGCTGCCTTTGGTCAAGGTTTTGTAGAAGTTCTTGCCGCACAGCAGACCCCAGAAAGTCCTTCATGGTTTGAGGGGACTGCGGATGCAGTTCGTAAATATCAGTGGTTGTTTCAGGAATGGGATGTTGATGAATATCTGATCCTCTCTGGTGATCAGCTCTACCGTATGGATTACAGCCTTTTTGTGGAGCACCATCGTCGCTCAGGTGCTGATCTCACAGTGGCGGCTCTTCCCGTTGATGCAGAACAGGCTGAGGGATTTGGTCTCATGCGAACGGATAGCGATGGCAACATCCAAGAGTTCCGTGAAAAGCCCAAGGGTGAATCCCTCAAGGCCATGGCCGTCGATACCTCTCGATTTGGCTTGTCAGCTGAGTCAGCAAGGAACAAGCCCTATCTCGCCTCAATGGGGATCTATGTGTTCAGTCGCGCCACTCTCTTCGATTTGCTGCATAAGAACCCTTCTCACAAGGATTTCGGCAAGGAGGTGATTCCTGAGGCCCTAGCTCGAGGAGACCGGCTGCAAAGCTATGTGTTCGATGAGTACTGGGAAGACATCGGCACGATAGGAGCTTTTTATGAGGCAAATTTGGCTCTCACCCAACAGCCCAATCCACCTTTCAGTTTCTATGACGAGAAGTTCCCGATCTATACAAGACCCCGTTATCTACCGCCAACAAAACTGGTCGATGCGCAAATCACGGAATCAATTATTGGAGAGGGATCCATCCTCAAATCCTGCAGTATTCATCATTGCGTCCTTGGTGTGCGAAGCCGAGTTGAGAGCGATGTGGTCCTGCAAGATTCCCTGGTGATGGGATCTGATTTCTATGAATCATCCGAGGAACGCACTCTTCTAAGGCAAGGAGGAGGCATCCCGCTCGGCGTTGGCCAAGGCACTACCGTGAAGGGTGCGATCCTCGACAAGAACACACGCATCGGCAACAACGTCACGATCGTCAACAAGGATCACGTTGAGGAAGCCGACCGTGCTGATGAGGGCTTCTACATCCGCAATGGGATCGTGGTAGTGGTCAAAAATGCCACCATTTCTGATGGCACTGTGATTTGATGCTGCCCGAGGCTGAATCAACACAAGATCCAAGTAGTTTTTTTGGAAATTTTGGTGATGATCTCTACGGTTTCTTATCTACAGCGAGGATGGTTCAACCCTGACATAGCCGTACAGATCACAGCAGATTGGAGTTGCTGTGGTCACACTGACGCCAGTTGATCGTTTCACTGGCGATGTCCAAGGCACATTTCGGTTTGATCGGTCTTGGCGTGATGGGCGAAAACCTTGTGCTCAATGCAGAGCGCAATGGTTTTTCTAGTGTCGTTTACAACCGCACCTACGCCAAAACAGAGGAGTTCCTTAAAGGGCGTGGAGCTGACAAAGCCATTCAGGGTGCCAAAGACCTTCAAGATTTCGTCGACAAGCTCGAACGACCCCGTCGAATTCTGATGATGATCAAGGCAGGTTCGGCTATTGATGCCGTTATTGAGCAGATCTCCCCTTATCTGCAGGAAGGTGATCTACTCATCGATGGTGGAAATTCCGAATTTCGTGATACCGAGCGACGTGTCGCCGAGTTAGAGAGCAAAAGCTTTGGATATATCGGGATGGGTGTCTCCGGTGGGGCTAAGGGGGCACTTGAAGGGCCGAGCATGATGCCAGGCGGAACAAAAACCTCCTATGAGGCGATTGAGAGCCTTGTTTGCAAGATGGCTGCCCAAGTGGAGGATGGTCCCTGTGTGACCTACATCGGTCCTGGAGGTTCTGGGCATTTCGTTAAAACCGTCCACAACGGCATCGAGTACGGCATTGAGCAGATTCTTGCCGAGGCCTATGACCTGATGAAGCGTGTTGGTGGCATGACCGGTACCCAGATGGCTGATGTCTTGGCGCAATGGAATGCCACAGAAGAGCTCTCTTCTTATCTGGTTGAGATCACCGAAGTGTGTTTGCGCACCAAGGATCCTGACGATGGAAGTGACCTTGTTGAGAAAATTATGGATCAGGCAGGCCAGAAGGGAACTGGTCTATGGACCGTTGTCAGTGCCTTGGAATTAGGAGCTTCAGTGCCAACCATTTACGCCTCTCTGAATGGCCGTGTGATGAGCTCAATGAAGCCTCAAAGAATTACCGCTGAGCAGATTTTGCATGGGTCAGCGATCAAACCATTTGATCTTGGCAGTTCCGCAGATGGCATGGGGCCGCTCATGGACGCCGTCGTGTTGTCTTGCATGGCTAGTTACGCGCAGGGCATGGAGCTACTGCGTATAGCTTCTGCTGAATACAACTACAACTTGCATTTGCCCTCCATCGCGCAGATTTGGAAGGGTGGCTGCATCATCAGGTCCCGTCTGCTGAAGCGCATCCAGGATGCCTTTAATGCTGACCCTCAGCTTTACAACTTGCTGATCGATCCTTGGTTCGCTGAGCAAGTGAACCGTCGCCTGCCGGGCCTAGCAAAGGTGGTAGCCGGCGCAGCTGAAGCCGGTATCCCAGTGCCTTGCTTCAGCAGCACGCTCGATTACATCAATAGCTATCGCACGGCACGATTACCACAGAATTTGGTGCAGGCCATGCGCGATTGCTTCGGCTCACATACCTACCAGCGGGTTGACAAAGAAGGAAGCTTCCATACTGAGTGGCTGGACTAAGGAGATCGTGATGACAACCTACAAAGTTGAGCGAGCGAGCGACCCTGAGGATCTGGCACGTCGCGCCGCCCAGAGGCTCGCATCTCATATTGATCTGGTACTTGATCAGCGTGATCGCGTTCAGATCGCTCTCTCGGGAGGGAGCACACCCGCTATTGCTTATAGGTTGCTTGGTCAGGAGCGACTGCCCTGGGATCGTGTTGATGTTTTTCTGGGGGATGAGCGCTGGGTTGATGCCAGGGATGACGCCAGTAACGCCCGCATGCTTCGTACGACACTTCTTGCTGAAGGCCCAGGATCGCAGGCTGCGTTTCATCCCGTGCCAACGGTGGAGCTGCCAAACCCTGAGGCCAGTGCCGAGGCCTACGCGAAGCTCGTGCAGGAAACCTGTGCAGGTGATCCGCCGGTGTTTGATCTAATGGTTTTAGGACTTGGTGAAGATGGCCATACAGCCTCTCTTTTTCCAGGAACGGATGCCCCCGCCGTTGTTGATCGCTGGGCTACTGTCGGTAAAGGGAAAGGTCTAGAAAGAATCACTCTCACCGCACCGGTGCTCAGCTCTGCACGCGAAGTGATCTTTCTTGTGAGTGGTGTAGGGAAGCAGGTTGCCCTGAAGCGCTTATTAGATTCTGCTGAATCAGCTGAACGCACGCCTGCCCGCTTGGTTCAACCTCGTTCACCGATTTTGGTCTTGGCAGATGAGGCCGCCTTACTCGGCTGATGAGCAGGGAATGCTGTGCAGAACAAAATGCCCTTGGCCTTCATTGACAGGCAAGTGACCAGGGTAGTTGACACTTAAGCATCTTCTCTCTGCAATTGAGTAGGCAGTCGACATAGAACACTCAGCCTAAATATCTAATGATGACTTTATCTTCTGGTGAATCTTTGCATTAGCCTGTGCCTGAGAACATTTTAAAAACCTTCATCCTAATTAACCTGGATTGATGGAATATTATTTGATGTGAATTGGGATAGACTCGAGCCCCGTGAGCGCGAAAAGATTTTACGTGATGATCACTGAGTTCCCATATAGTACGATTCCAACTATGATGGTCAACTAAATCATAAAACTTCAGCCTTTACTATTTCTTTGGGCTTTCATTCTTCAGGGCAATCTTTAAAGGTTTAATTCACGGGATAGAGCCATGCACCCCTCTCTTCAACGCAGGATGGAACGTCTTTTCTCCTTTTTTGACACCAATAATGACAATATTCTTTCTGGCGAAGAGGACTTTACGCCACTAGCTACGGAGATAGCCAATCGACGTTTTCCTGATGATGGCCCTTTACACCGAAAACTATATAATTATCTGCACGATACATTTATTGCGGAAAATGCTAGGCGTGACCTTGCTGGAAAAGGTTTTGTTGATCTTGTAGTCTTCTTACATAGCCACGAGTATATTAATCAAATGGCTCATGAGAGGCCTGAAGAGTCAAAGGCCTTCGTTGATAAGGCGGCAGGGGATTTCTTCAGGCTGCTTGATAAAGATCATGATGGTTGGTTAGAGCTGGATGATATCAAGATTTATGCTTCTGGTCACCATCATGACGGTCCTTGGATAACGAGTAATTTCAAAACCATCTGTCACCGTCTTGGACGGGATGAACTAAGGATTAGTCGGGCTGAATTCTTGATGCTCATCTGGCAATACTGGTTTAATCCAGATGATTCTTGCCTGGGTGCCCATCTGCTTGGCGACCCTGTCAAGCCTCCTCCTTTTGTAGCTGCTGATGACGTTTGATTTGTTTCATCGTGACCCTTGCCTGCCAGGAGTTGATGATCCATACACCACTTATGCCCAGCTCCGTGACCAATCTTCCATTCACTGGTGCTCGGGGCCACGAATGTGGGTCATTCTCGGCTATGCCGAGGCGGTTGAACAGATGCGATCCAAGCTATACAGCAGGCAACTTTATCTCGATAGCCTTATTGCACGATTCGCTGAGAAAAGTCATATCTATCAGCATCAGAGACTCGATATTCCTTTTATGGATGGGGATATTCATAACAAAATGCGCATGCATGTGAGCAATGCCTACCGCTCAATCGACCTAGATAAATTGTTTGCGTTTTCTAAAGCATTTGCTGCCGAAAGACTGGGAAGCGTGGATAGCCGTCAGACCTTTGATCTTGTCAATATTCTTGCCAACGATCTACCGATTGCCGTTGTTAGTGAGTTGTTGGGTCTACCAGCTAGCCAACAGAAGGCAGTGGCCCATCACGTCTCTTCCTTTGTGCGGGCAAGAGGACTGACGCAGACTGATGACATCGCTGTTGAAGGAGAGGAGGCATTTGATGTTTATAGCCATTACTTTATGCCCCTGATTCAAGCGCGTAGGACACAACCTAAAGATGACCTTATTTCCCAGCTAATTGGTGATTCACAGGCCGGTATTAGGCTTTCTGATGAACAGTTATTGCTAATCATCAGTAGCAACTTTTACTCGGCAAGTTTATATACTATAAGGTTGCTAGTTGGAACCCTGGCCTGGGCAATGGCTTGCAATCCCGATTGCTACAGGCGCATTCGCTCTGATCGAGAATTGATCCCCAACGCAATAGAGGAAACCCTTCGCTGGGACCCTCCAGCTCAGGCGGTTAATGGCAGTGTTGCCTTGGAGGATCATCAAATCAATGGAACAACTATTAGGGCTGGCGAGGCTGTGACGGTGCTGGTGGGTGCGGCCAATCGTGATCCAGCGATATTTGATCAGCCAGATCACTTTTGTATTAATCGCGCTCACAATCCTCATCTCAGCTTTGCACCTGGAATTCATCAATGCCTGGGCCTTCACATGGCACGGCTTGAAGCGAGGGCTGTTCTCGAAGTCTTATGTGATCAGTTTGAACAAATTAAATGGGTACCTGAGATGTCTAAGCGTTTGATAGGGGATCGCTTTCGAGGATTTGAATGCCTAGTACTTCAAAGCTAAAACTCTCACATGAAGAGCCTCTTATTTCCGATTTTATTTACTAAGAGTTAAGTGTATTAAGTTTCTATCAAATCCATACATTCTAGTTAAGATTGCATTGAGGTCGCCGAGCCTGAGGCTACCTATCTATTGAATCTTTGGGCTGAATTAAAGTGTATTCGATGGATGATCAGTTTGAAATCATCTCCTGAAATTTGTCTTTATGAAGACAACCATTTAGCCTTCCATGTCTAGCCTTAAAATGATGCGAGTCTCTCTATGGAACAGCCGCCGCAAGCCTCTGTTCAGGTTCAACTGAACGACTTCAACTCCTGGTCTAGCTTGAACGACACAATTATGGGCGGATCCAGCCAAGCTGCCTGTCGAGTGACCTCCGAAGGCCTGATCCTAGAAGGAGAAATTGTTGAACAGGATGGTGGCTTTGTCAGTTGCCGTTCACCCCTTTTGAACCCCCCTCTTGATCTTTCCAGCTATCGAGCCTTACAGGTGGAGGTGAATGGAGACGGTCGCACCCTAAAGCTTGCACTCGGCTCTCGAAGTGGGCTCTTTGGCCTCACTGAGCGTTTTTATGGTGGTTTGCGATGGGTCGCTCAGTTGCCGACTAAGACTTCTGGTACTACATCCATTGAGATCCCATTCAACACACTGAAACCTACGGTGCTTGCCCAGCCTTTGGCTATGCCTCTGCGCTTGATTCGCTTTGATGCATCAAGTATCAACCAAGTGCAATTATTGCATTCTAAATTTGGTCAGCCAGGAGAACTAAACCCAGAATTCCGCCCTGGCCCAATTCGAGTTTTACTGCGCTCGATCAAAGCAATTCACTGATTCATTACAGATTTTTTAGTCTTCAAAATGGCCATATACATTCAGAGGGTTTGGTATTTATTTACCTAATCAAATTCAGGCCCTAATCAAATGTAATATTGAATCCATTCGGGATAGATCATCAATTCAGCATAGTGATTGACTTCCTTTCAATAGTCAAATCTTGCTTAGAAATAGCCTAAGATTTTTTCACCTCCTAGATTCAGCTAAGAGCCTTGACAGGCAATGAAATCCAACAGACTGCGCAAAATTGGTCGGTCCTCGTGGCCTCAGCGGCTGATGTCTGTTTAAAGCCCTGGCTTCATGCTGTTGTGCTCACAGATGTTGCTGATGTCGATGATCAGAAGCCTGGATCTACGCTCGATCTAATATCGGCTCAATCTGTTGATCTCATTGTTCGTATTGAATGCCGAAACCGAGAAGGTGACCGCCTTCCAGAGCATGACCTTGAACTTGAGATCTATCGCAGCGGCAACGATCTAAATCTGATGTTGACTTGGTGTGAATTGCCTGACCGTCCAATGCTTTGGCAAGGGCAGCATCCCGTGTGGATGGATGGCAACAGTGGCCAACGCTGTCAGCCGCCTGAGGATGGAGCACCATTGGAAGCGTTCGCTCGTAGGTTGAGAGCACTGCTGGTTTTGCCTGAGCAGAGCTAGTTGATCAGAGTTCAGGGCTGGTCGGTGACAGCACCATTGCTGGCGCTACTCACCATTCGGGCGTATTTACCGAGAACTCCTGTTTGATAACGCGGCTGTGTTTTTTTCCATGCGCTGGAGCGACGCTCCAATTCATCCTTCTCGACATTGAGTTGGATCAGCAGTTGATTGGCATCGATGGTGATGCTGTCGCCTTCCTGCACAAGGCCAATCATGCCGCCTACGGCTGCTTCCGGTGCCACATGGCCCACCACCAAACCATAGGTACCTCCGCTGAAGCGTCCATCTGTGATCAGGGCCACCTTGTCGCCAAGGTCTTCACCGACGATGGCAGATGTAGGAGCAAGCATCTCTCGCATTCCAGGCCCGCCAACCGGGCCTTCGTTACGTATGACGACGACATCTCCCGCCTTCACCTTGTTGTTGAGAATGGCAGCAAGGCAGGCCTCCTCGCTTTCAAAAACCCTTGCAGGTCCAGTAAGTACAGGGGTTTTGATCCCGCTTATCTTGGCCACGCATCCTTCGCTGGCCAGATTGCCTTTAAGGATCGCCAGGTGCCCCTTGGCATAGACCGGTTTCGAGAGGGGATGAATGACGTCTTGCTCTGCTGAAGGCTCGGATGGCACATCCTTGAGCAGTTCTCTCAAGGTTTTACCTTCCACATTGCGGCAGTCTCCATGAAGTAAGCCTGCATCAAGCAACTGTTTCATCACTTGGGGAATGCCGCCTGCGTTATGCAAATCAACAGTCACGTAACGGCCGCTGGGTTTTAGATCACAAATCACCGGTACACGCTGGCGGATGCGCTCGAAGTCATCGATGCAAAGGTCTACGCCTGCGCTACGGGCAATCGCAAGCAGATGCAGAACTGCATTGGTGGAGCCGCCCACTGCCATGACAACGCTAATCGCGTTTTCAAATGCGTTCTTGGTGAGTAGATCGCGGGGACAGATATTTGCCTTAATGGCATCCACAAGCACTTCAGCACTACGGGCTGCGCTATTTGCTTTTTCCTCATCCTCTGCAGCCATCGTTGAGCTGTAAGGCAAACTCAATCCCAATGTTTCAATAGCGGCTGACATCGTGTTGGCTGTAAACATGCCACCGCAACTTCCTGCTCCTGGGCAAGCGTTCTTCTCGATAGCGGTGAGTTGCTCCTCATTTATCTTGCCACTGGCATGCTGACCAACAGCTTCAAAGGCGCTGACTACAGTGAGGTCGCGGTCAGCCAATTTTCCTGGTTTGATCGTTCCGCCATAGACAAAGACACCTGGGATGTTCATTCGGACCAGGGCGATCATCGCTCCAGGCATGTTTTTGTCACAGCCACCGATTGCTAGTACGCCGTCCATGCTTTGGGCGTTGCAGGCTGTCTCGATCGAATCAGCAATCACCTCGCGACTTACCAGGGAATATTTCATCCCTTCGGTGCCCATAGAGATGCCATCACTGACGGTGATGGTGCCGAACATCTGGGGCATTGCACCGGCCTGGCGGGCTGCTTCTTCTGAACGTCGCGCCAGGTCATTAAGACCGATGTTGCAAGGAGTGATCGTGCTGTAGCCGTTGGCTATACCGATGATTGGTTTATTGAAGTCTTCGTCGCCAAAGCCCACTGCGCGAAGCATGGCTCGGTTGGGAGAGCGTTGAGTTCCCTTTGTGATGGCGGCGGATCTGAGCATGGTGGCGACTGGGGCACTCAGTCGCCAACTTACCGAGCTCTTAGGTCCGCGCCCCTAGATCTTCAAGCTGTCTGCGCACATCTGCAATGGCGGCATTGAGTTGTTCGACTCGATGTTCCAGGTGCTGGCTGTTGTTCTGGGGATGCGAGATGGCCTCCAGGGCCTCTGATCCGTCCTGCATGCGAGGAGCGTGAAGCATGGCGCGTTGGTGGCGACTGCGTTGCCGACGCTCTGCCTCAGAAAAAAGCCACCAGGCAAGTCCTGCAGCGCCGAGTACGGCTCCGCTGATCAATGAGGTGAGGCTGCCGGTTGCCGGCTCACGATGCTGGCCCATAGATGCTGGATCAGTTTTGAAAGTCTAGGTCGTACCTGCAGTTCTGGTGTTTAGTCGCAAAACCGGATTACCAATGCCTGGACTGATCTCACCATCTTCTGTGAGGTCGGGGTCAATGCAAGCGGTGTGAATCGTGAGATTGGGCATCATTTCGCCAAGTTGTTTGAGGCCTGGACTTGATGCCAGAACAGTAATCACCCTTAGCCGGCGAGCCTCGATTTCTTGTGTCTGCAGAAGCTTCAGGATGCCTAGTAAACGCTCACCACTAGCGATCTGATCCACAAAAACAATCACCCCAGCATTGGTTTCGATGTTATCGGGCACCCCGCCAAGACATAGCTGTGAACTGGGCAATACCCGTCGTGCTCCTTGCCAAAGATCAAGGCCCCCGGGTAACAAGGGAATGCTCAGCAATGGCACATTGGACTCGACCACCGTGCCTTCTGTTTCTGCTTGGGATGTGGTTACCATTTCACGGCGGTGGGGCAACCAATCCCGCAGGGCTTCATAGGTAAGCCAGCGACCAAGTTCCTCCAAGCCTGTGGCATAGAGGGCTGGCGGTGTTGTGGTGTTGCGCAGCAATGTGAGCCAGTGGGCGATCAGTGGATGGGGGGGGACCACTACCCTTAGGGTCATTGGCATGACGCGTGAATTGGCCGGCAATTGCCATAACGTGACTGCTCAAACTACTGGCTCATTGCAATTTTCTAGTTTCATGAATCTCTCTCCCTGTTGGTGGAACCGTTGTCGAGCAGTGTTGCTTAGTGGCCTTGTGATTCTTGTGTTGGGTTTAACAGAGTCACCTGTAATGGCAATCATCCCTCCTGAATTCAGAGGAGGCCAGGCCATTGAAGAGATCTCCAAAGACATGCACGGACGTGACCTCAAGGAGCAAAA
Organism: Prochlorococcus sp. MIT 1303; assembly: GCF_001631965.1. NCBI lineage: Bacteria > Bacillati > Cyanobacteriota > Cyanophyceae > Synechococcales > Prochlorococcaceae > Prochlorococcus > Prochlorococcus sp. MIT 1303. The sequence continues at coordinate 54,632 of NZ_LVHK01000039.1, read as the reverse complement.
CTTTCTCAAGGCTGACCTGCGCGGCGTTGATCTCAGTGAGGCCGATCTGCGTGGTGCGGTGTTTAACAGCAGCCAGCTGCAAGAAGCTGATCTGCAAGGAGCTGATTTGGAAAATGTGGTGGCTTTTGCTAGTCGTTTCGATGGAGCCGATCTCAGGGGAGCCAACTTCACCAACGCCATGCTGATGCAGAGTCAATTTAAAGATGCCCTGATTGAAGGAGCTGATTTCAGCAATGCTGTGCTTGATCGTCGCCAGCAGAATGAGCTTTGCGCCAGAGCAGACGGCACCAATGCCGCTAGCGGGTCTCAAACTCTTGACAGCCTTGGCTGTCGTTCTTAATTCCCAACCTGCATAAACCTGCCTTGATTTCAAAGCGTCTACCAGTCACTGTTTTGACTGGTTTCCTTGGAGCTGGAAAGACCACCTTGCTACGTCATCTGCTCACTCATGGGGGGCAGCGTTTAGCGGTCATGGTCAATGAATTTGGCACGATTGGTCTTGATGGCGATTTAATCCGTAGCTGTGGCTTTTGTCCGGAGGAGGAATTGGATGGTCGAGTCGTTGAACTCAATAACGGTTGTCTCTGCTGCACGGTGCAGGAAGACTTTTTACCCACCATGGAGACCTTGCTGAAACAGGCGGATAAGTTGGATGGAATTATCGTTGAAACCAGTGGCCTTGCTCTTCCTCGCCCCCTCTTAAAAGCGCTCGACTGGCCTGCCGTACGCACTCGAGTTTATGTGAATGGAGTGGTCACAATGGTGGATGGTGAAGCCCTCGCAGCGGGTAGCCCCGTTGGTGATCCTGCCGGGTTAGAACGGCAGCGACAGGAGGATCCAAGCCTTGATCATCTCAGTGCTGTTGAAGACTTGTTCACTGATCAGTTGGAAGCTGCTGATTTGGTGTTGATCAGTCGAGCGGATGTTGTCTCCAATGTCGACCTCCGCAAGCTCAAAAGCGAACTTGCTGAAAAGGTACGCCTTGGCACGTCAATGATGCCCATCAGTCATGGCCAAGTTGATCCAGCTGTGGTGCTAGGCCTCAGTACGACAGAGAATAGTGACCAACAAAAGAGCTTGCCTAAACAATTTGGCGACGACCTAATCGACGATGCTTCCATTGATGTCGATCATCATGAAGATGATCATCATCATGACCACAACCATGTGGAGATGGTGAGTGGTGTGGTGCGCTTTGAAGGTTCTGTTGATCGGGCTACGGTTGAAGCACTTCTGCCTGAGTTGGCAACACTTCATCAGGTTGTACGCCTAAAAGGTCGCTTATGGCTACCGGGCAAAGCTTTACCCCTTCAGCTGCAGATGGTTGGCCCAAGGCTTAGCAGTTGGTTTGAGGCTGCTCCAAAGAACGCCTGGCATCCTGAGGAGGCGGGCGTTGATCTGGTGGTGCTTAGTTTTGAAAAGCAAGCAGCTGAAGCGATTCGCTTTGGTCTTGAAAGCTCTTTGATGTCAGATATTCTCTAAGGGAAGTCAACTGATTAAGCAGCTCAAGAGCTGAGCGGGTGGTTATGGTTTGGCTTCTCTATCTTTCGGCTCTTGCATCGTGCCGTTCATCCAGTAGTCGATTTGATTGCGGTTGTTGGCTATGTAATTATTAACGGCTTCCTCTGTTGAGGTGTTCTGAGCATCCAATAATATGGTGTCCAGCTGACCATCGGAAAGCTTGAAGCGGGTGAAAAAGGCGACCACTTTGGGATGGTCTTTGTCCAGCCCTAGGCGTGCAATGGCATGGATGCCTTCTTGGCCACCAAAGACACTCTTGGGATCCTTCAAAAAGCGAAGTTTATAGCGAGCAAACATCCAGTGAGGGGTCCAACCAGTTACCACGACCCATCGATCGTCATTGATAGCCCGATCGAGAACGGCTGTCATTGCGGCACCACTAGCTGAAATCAGTTTCAGATCCGATAGGTCATAAGCAGTTAGCGCTTGCTCAGATGCCTGCATCAGCCCTGATCCCGGGTCTATCCCTTGAACTGTGTTGTTGAAGTCGTTAGCAATTTTCGGGTCGCTCAGATCGCCAATGGAGCCAATCCGTTGTTTTGGCACATAGTCAGGGACTACCCAGCCAATGCGACCTGAGTACATCGTGCCAAGATCTACAACTCGATCGCTTACTTTTTGCCAGTATTTATCGTGTGTTTTTGGCAGCCATGCCATTAACATCAGATCGAGCTTCCCGCGAGCAACAGAGTCGTACTGAATACCGATATCTGCCATAACTCGTTCGACAGGCTGCTCATAGTGGCTTTCGATTAGTTTTTCAGCCATCAGGCTTACTACGTCAGCATCAGCCCAGGCAGTCCAGCCGATGCGCAATTGATCTGGTTTGGCATTCGAACATCCCGACAACCCAGTCATCAGCACTCCAGCGATAACAAGGCTTAGATTTCGCAACTTGTTAGACATTTTCATGAGGAAGTCCAGAAGTTAATAAAGGCTTTAAAGCGCTGCGGCAATGACTTTCTCGAAAAGTTTGAGGCAGCCAGGCTTTGTGTGAGTCGATCCAGGATTACAGCCAGAATTACCACGGCGAGCCCTCCCTCGAAGCCAAGGCCTACATCAAGTTGTTGGATGCCTCTGAGCACCACATCACCTAGGCCGCCCCCACCAATCATTGATGCGATCACAACCATCGATAGCGCGAGCATGATGGTTTGATTAACACCAGCCATCAAGGTTGGTAAGGCGTTTGGAAGTTGCACTTTCCAGAGCAATTGTCGTTCTGAGCAACCGAAGGCGCGCCCGGCTTCGATTAGATCAACAGGGACTTGTCGTATGCCCAGGTACGTCAGGCGTACTACGGGTGGCATCGAGAAGATCAGCGTTGCGATAGTGGATGGGACAAGCCCTGTGCCGAAAAACATCACTGCCGGAATGAGATAAACGAATGCCGGCATGGTTTGCATCAGATCCAATACTGGGCGGGTAATCGCCCAGATGTGTTGGCGACGGGCAGAAAAAATGCCGATCGGGATGCCAATGATTAGTGCCAGTAATGAGGCTGCAATAACTAGGGCCAGGGTTGAGATCATTGGCGGCCAAAGCCCCATAAACAAAACGAGGTTCAGACCAAGAAGGCTGAGAATGGCGAAGCTAAAGCTCACTCGCCAAGCTGCGAGTATGGCGATCAGGGGAGCTAGCAGCCAGGGCGCTGGTACGGAGAGGATCTGTTCGATGGCTCCGGCTAACCCATTAATTGCAGAATCAATTACTAGGAAAATTGGTTGCGCATGATTGAGCAACCAATCCACGAATCTGCTCATGCCCTCGCCTACAGGGCCGGTACTGACGGTTGCAAAAACTTGGTCGTTCACATCCATCATCTCAGGATCATCGAGCGCAAAAGTCGACGTGGACTAATCACGCCAATGAGGCGCTGGTCTGATCCAATCACTGGAACTGGATACGGGGCGTTGGCAACAGATTTCATGGCATCGCGAATGGTGGTCTCGGCGATGAGAGCTGGACAAGTTTCAGCTGGAATGATTTTGCCGTTCTTTTGAAGAACACCTTTGAAGATATTTCGATCGTCCACGATGTACGTCGGTGCTTCTATTGCTGTAACTCCTTCTATCTGCAGCTGCCGCAAATCTGATTGATTGATTAGGCGAGCGGGTGATTCGGCAACGGTATCAACAGTGATCACAGAGGCAGCATCAACATCTTGGAAGAAATGACGAACTTGCTCATTGGCGGGTTTGCAGAGCAGCTCACGTGGCGTTCCACATTGCAGAACTTTGCCTTCTTTCATTAGAGCGATGCGATCACCAAGCCTTACAGCTTCGTCTAGATCATGGGAAATAAAGACGATCGTGCGGGGACTCTCTGCCTGAAGTTCCAGCAGTTGTTCTTGCATCTCGCGCCGAATCAGAGGATCAAGAGCAGAGAAGGCCTCATCCATGAGCAGGATTGGAGGATCAAGTGCCAGGGCTCTGGCCAGGCCAACTCTCTGTTGCATGCCGCCAGAGAGCTGTTGAGGCAGCCTGTCGAGATCCTTACCAAGACCAACACGCTCAAGTGCTTCCCTGGCCTTTTCCAGCCTTTTTTGTCGCGGAACTCCCGCAACCTCAAGGCCGAAGGCCGCATTCTCAAGTGCGGTTCGCTGGGGGAAGAGCGCAAAAGATTGGAAAACCATGGCCATTTTGTTGCTGCGAAGCTTTTGCAGTTCAGCAGCTGCCAACTGAGTGATCGGCTTGCCGTCAACGGAAACCTCACCGCCAGTTGGGAGGATTAGGCCATTGATCATGCGTAGCAGCGTGGACTTTCCTGAACCCGAAAGGCCCATTACCACAAAAATCTCGCCACTAGAGATCGACAGCGTTACATCGCGTACGGCAGCCTTAAGACCGGTTTGATTATGGAGTTGCTCCGCATCCATGCTTTGACAGTGATCGTCAAGCGCACGTTCAGGATGCTCACCAAACACCTTCCAGACTTGGTCGATGCTGATCCGGGGCGTCATATCTGACATCGACTGTATTTACAGACTATGACTGCTTGCAGGCCGTACCAAGGCACCTATGAAGTCAAATGAATTGTCTATCTTGAATCATCGGCTGAAAGCACTTATTGCCAAAGGGATTTGATGAATTTTTAGGCGTTAAGGGAACTGATGTGATGTCATTAGATTTTGATTAACAGACATCCATAGAATCATTCGCTATAATTACGAATGGGAATTGCATAAGCTGTAACGCAGCCTTGCTCAGACCAATGCCTCTCTAGCTGATTCGGGCCTTTCCCGACCTCAAAGATATGGCGCATCAAAAAAATCTTCGGGAAGTTTGAATCTGCATGACTTTGACTCAACATTCGCAAAAACCCTGCCAAGACGATCTGCAAAACTTTGGTGATAAACCGGAACAAGTACGTGATACAGACCATTATCAGCAGGAATATGTTGAGGATTTCACAGACAGATGGGATCGACTGATTGATTGGAAGGCGAGGTCCGAAGCTGAAGGGGATTTTTATATTCGAATCCTTCGTGAACATGGCGCACGTTCCGTGCTCGACGTTGCTACCGGAACGGGATTTCATTCGGTTAGTTTGTTGAAGGAAGGGTTTGACGTCATCAGTGCAGACGGAAGCCCTAATATGTTGGCGAGGGCCTTTCAGAATGCTCGTGATCATGGTCAGTTATTACGCACTGCTCAGGCTGATTGGCGCTTTCTAAATAGAGATATTCATGGCGAATTTGATGCTGTGATCTGTCTAGGCAATTCCTTTACCCACCTATTTCGAGAGCATGATCGACGCAAGGCTCTAGCAGAATATTACGCAGTACTTAAACATAATGGAATCCTTATTCTTGACCACCGAAACTATGACCGACTTCTCGATCAAGGTGTAGCGATACGCTCCGGGAAGGGAAATGTTTATTGCGGGAAGGATGTCAATGTCAGCCCTGAGCATGTTGATGAAGGGTTAGCGCGTTTTCAATATTCCTTCAGTGATGGCAGCACTTATCACTTGAATATGTTCCCCCTAAGGCAAAGCTACGTAAACCGACTTATGACCGAAGTTGGATTCCAGAAGATTACATCTTTTGGAGATTACTTGCCTGGCCATCAAGACCCAGATTTTTATGTACATGTCGCTGAGAAGGAATACAAAGCAGACATTAAACAAAACTGATACGTGATATTAAAGACTTCAGTAAAATACAATCCTAATCAATCATGAATTCATCATCATCAACTGTTGCTGCTACTTATTACGACAGCAGCGATGCAGATCGGTTTTATGCCGAGATTTGGGGAGGTGAAGACATCCATATCGGCCTATACGAGACTGCCGACCAAGCCATCGCTTCCGCGAGCGAGAGAACCGTGCAAGCACTTATGGAGCTTGCAACTCAACCTCCAGCTAAAGGTTGCGTTGTAGACCTTGGCTCTGGGTATGGCGGAGCGGCACGACGTATCGCCAAGCAATGGCAGGTCAATGTGCATGCTGTCAATATCTCTGCCGTCGAGAATATACGCCATCGAGATCTCAACAATGCTGCCGGATTGGCCAAGCTCATCGAAGTACATGATGCATCATTCGAAGAAGTGCCATTGCCCGATGGCATAGCAGATGTGGTTTGGAGTCAAGACGCCATACTTCATTCCGGCAATCGCCTCCAGGTAATGAATGAAGTATCAAGGCTTCTTAAGCCGGGGGGTGTATTTGTCTTAACAGATCCAATGGCATGCGACGGCATCGAAGCCAACGCCCTTCAACCGATTCTTGATCGTATCCACCTATCAGATTTGGCATCTCCTGATCGTTACCGAATCTGGGCAGAGGCTTCAGGGATGACTAGAGATGTATGGCAAGAACGCACAGAAATGCTTGTGAGGCATTACACCCGAGTTCGAGAGGAACTACGTCGACGTCATCAAGAACTTGCGAGTGTAATTAGTACGGATTATTTGAGTCGCATGGATGCAGGCCTTGGTCATTGGATTGAAGGTGGGAGTCAGGGAAGACTTTGCTGGGGCCTAATGCGTTTTACAAAGCACTAACTTATGACTTAACACTAATTCTTCCTTTGTTTTATAGTGAATCATATCAAGAATCTATCTTGTTGATTAATCGACAGGCAAGCCGATCCTCCTCAACTGGCATTAATTCCATCATTGATTTGCCAGAAGTATACCTTTAAATTGTCCAGATAGTTAAAAATATGTGGATTCAATTTTCTAGTCGGATCAGATCATTATGGGAAGGTCGAAGCGTTCCAGGCGATGAAGCAAGCAGATCTTTTTAAGTAGCAACCTCTTTTTGAGTACCAATCTCGATTGTCGAGCTCGGAGAGTGATGTTAAATGGTTGTTGATCGTCTATGGATCCTTCTCTAGGTCTAGCGATGCATTGGAAGAACTAGATTTTCCTGAATGGGACGACGAGTAATGCCATCCTCTCCACACCCTATCGAGTTGGCCATTGTGCTTGTCAATGGTTTGATAGTGCCCATACAACGCTTCTCGAGGGTTATCAAGCCCTTGCTAATCTTCCTTCGTCCAGCCTGGTTAGGCTTACAACCTCTGCTCTTGATTCTGCACCTACTCCTGGTGTATTCGATGGCTCTGGTTATAGCCCTGGCCGAATGGCTGCTTGGATTTTCATTCACAGTCGATAGCAGTAATGGTCAAAGCGTTGATTCGACAGCCAAGCAGACAGATAATTCACAATCAATGGTGCTTGGCATTCATCCATCAGAGTTAAAGACAGAAGATGCATCTCAACACGAGATCGATCGGGCTAACTATCCTGATGAAAATGAATTGACATCAAATTCTTTTCAGCCAGAAAGAAAACCCTTCTTCTTAAACCTAGAAATCAAGAGAAGAGAACACACGGTAATGATTATCAGAAGTTAATTATCACCAGCCGTCAAGCATGGAATCTCCTCTACGCAAGAGTGAGCAGAGAATATAACCCCTTAACTAAAAAAAGCAAGTCTCTAAAGCCAGCTTCAGCTCTAGCAAGAAACGAAACCCCAGGCTTCAAACACTTAAAAGGTTAAAACTTTTAAAAGATTAAGACCAGGGCTGTCACAAAAACCTGGCTTGGCCTTTAATCGAGCCAGTATCTTATTACTCTGTAGTGAAACATCTAGGATATTAGTATTCTAAAATTGATTCAATATTATTCCAAAAGCAAGCAGATTGCCTCTTACTCGTTCATCGTTTCAGGCCCTATCCAACTAGGACCTTCGGGCTAAGCTTGGGTAGGTGTTCCGTTGATTCGCAATTACTCCTCCAGAATTAGCTTTATATGATTTTTTCTCAAATCATGACCATGAATCCTAGATATACTGAGTTGATAGCAATATGAATACTAATTCGAAGCTAACAATGAAATTTTCAATTAAACAGCGTGGTGTCCTTCATGGAATGCTCACTGGGGCAGCAATTTCCATAGGGCTAATTATTTTCGGAATTTTGCTAAATCCGTTTAATTTCCAGTCCAATCTTACACTCTTAGAAAAAAGTTCTGTTCTGTTTAAATCACTGATCCTTCTTGCTCTCTGCCTTGCTTTTTCTATTGGCCGTCTTGCTAAGCATCGCTTCTTTAACCCAGACGAGATTGATGGGAGAGGTCTCAGAACAGATTCTGATCGAGCCATCTTCCTCCAGTCTCTTCTTCAAAACACCCTTGAGCAGTCAGTCCTAGCAGCATTCGTTTATGGCACTTGGACATTCGTCATGCCCTCAACATGGTTGTCTGTCGTACCTCTAGCAGCATTGTCTTTTGCACTAGGGAGAGTTCTCTTCTTTGCAGGCTATCGGCGTGGTGCAGTAGGACGATCAGTTGGTTTCACGATGGCTTTCTATCCGTCGGTTTTGATGTTGATCTGCACTGTCTGTGTCTTGCCCCTCTCTGCCGTTGCTGGTGGTTCCTAAGGTGAAACTGTCACTACTTTCAGCCTCGCTAGAATGAACTAGTGTGATTCCGATATGATGCTCTTGATTCATTAGCCGATAAGCATAGATAACACTTTTATCATTTCTGATTCTGCATCAAGTTACTTCATGCAAGGATCTCATTAAGCTGAATTTTGCTATCTCATCATTAGAGGAAAGTGAAGCATGTGACTCAACCCTTAACTATGGGTTCAAAGTTGAAACTCATAGTCATTAGATTTGATTGATCTAGCCGACTCACGGCAGCATCAAAGCCTTTCAAAGTTAGATCAACTGATCACTCCTTAGATGAGTTGGCTTTTTACTCGGTATTGTTAGAGGGGGCGAGAAACTAATGAACAACCAACTTCTGCGATTCTCACGTTTTGGACTTCGGGCATTAGCAATCACCGCAAGCACGCTTGCGCTTATCGACCTGATTAAACAACAATGGATCCCTGCGACGGCTTGCTCCGTTGCATGGGCTTTGATTGCCTGGGTGGAGCGGGATTTCATCAAAAGGTTTTCAGATTCTGCAGAGTTATGAGCATCACGAGAACTACCAGCAATAATGTTTTTGGATTTGCGACCATTCAGGAATGATGCGCACCATCTTGATCAGTGGTGCCAGTCGAGGTATAGGCCGAGCAATTGCCGAACGAATGTTGGCTGATGGCCATCGTCTTAGCCTTGGCCTACGGGACCCTAAATGCCTAATTGGTAGCTCACTTGACCCGGCAATCGCTGGTTCTGAACAAGTGTTCCTACATCCCTATGAAGCCCAGGACGTTAATGCTGCCGAAAGCTGGGTATCAGCAAGCTTGGCTCATTTCAATGGCTTCGATAGTTTGATTCACTGTGCAGGCGTATTTCATCGCACGCCCATACGGTTTAATGATAACCAGCAGCATGAGATTGATCAGCTCTGGCAGGTGAATGTAATGGGCCCATGGATGCTCAGCCGCGCTGCTTGGTCTCAGCTTGAATGTCATGCTGAAGCGCGCATCATTGTGTTGGTGTCAATGAGTGGCAAGCGCTCCAAGGGCCGCTTGGCTGGCTACACAGTTAGTAAGTTTGCTCTGATGGGCCTTTGTCAGACCATGCGTAACGAAGGATGGGAGCAAGGCATCCGCGTGACAGCGATTTGTCCAGGTTGGGTCAATACCGATATGGCTGCCAGGGTTAAGTCTTTGCCCAAAGAGGCGATGACTCAGCCTGATGACATCGCCTCATTGAGCTCTCATTTGCTAAAGCTACCTAACAGTTGTGTACCGTTTGAACTGAGCATGAACTGCACACATGAGATCTGAACCCTTAGTTGAGTTGATGAGACTTTATTATTGGCAAAGAAATGACGAGCAAAACTTTCCAAACCTCTTCAATAACATGGATTCTTCGCGATAAAAATAGTAGACATAAGAATAAGAACAGGAATATACTCTCACTAATTGGCCATCATTAAAGATGACAAAGTGGCCAAACAAGACAATCTTTACTTGAGTTGGACTTTTTATTATTGATACTAGTCTGCTAATATTCAATAATCACTCATACTGAAAGAGTTCAGGCTATCGCGGTCTAGATATGGCGGTGAAAGAAAGATCAATGCGACTAACAAACTTGCCTTCATTGGAGATGTCTAGACAGGAGGTTCATGAGGGTGAGGCTTTTGCAGAAGCCCAGACAAATGAAAGCTTGCGTAGAAGTCCTCGTTTTGATTTAAAAAAATTGAACATCAGGCTGATCACCATTCAGAAAGCGACGTAGATTCACTCCGGCTTCCATTGATGCAGCATGAAGCTCAGCTCGCTGCATTGCATCAAGACCATCCCAGAACGCGTTGAACAATTCAATAGAGGCAACACCCATGCCGACCATTCCCATGATTGAGAGTGGGAGGCTCAACCAAGGGAACACCAGTAGCAATACACCCAACAAGACACTGACTGCGGCACCCTGTTTAACGGATTCCCAGACAGTTGTACTTATCATTTGGATTTGTACGGTGCGGCTGATCGCACCCCGCTTGCGCAATGCTTCGGTTCTTAATCCGCTCAGAAGAGTTTGGTAGATGGCATAGACGGCCATCCCGCCGAGCGTTGACTCGGCAACGATTTCGCCACCATTGATGGCTCCTCCATTGAGGTTGATATCAATCGATGTAAGGCCTGCAATCGCCGCGATCTCTAGTCCTGCTCGGGGGATGCGGAAGGGATCTCGTTCGCGGGTCATGGCCGTAGCAATAAGGTAGTTATGCTCATCATCAGTGTAGGTAACTGATGATGCACCCAATCATCATTGGGATTGATTCATCCTGCTCAATATTGTTGTGTAATTGCATTATCTTTAGCATTGAATTCAATAAAATTCCCTTAAACTGGCTGGGGTGAAGGCAGAGGACGATCGTTCAAGACTATTGGCAATTGGCTGGCAATGGTTGCCCTGCATTGAATAGATTCTCTTTTCAATTCTAGATCATTAGAAAATAACATTGCGAATGATGCTCATATTTACTAGCTAGTACTGGATCATTTGGCAAGCATGCAATCAAATTCTTGACAATCCCTATCCTGATCACGCAATGTACTGTTTTGGCTCAAGCATTACAGAACTTTAAACAAGACTCTTAATTTCGAATCAAGCTATCAATGAAAAAGAATAAAAAATCACTGGCAATGTATTGGCACAATCCATGGAATTACTCATTTTAGTATAATCAGCAATCGTATTATTATTAATAAGATAAAACCTCAACTCTATAGACTTATTCAGTCTTCATTCAACCCTAAATGTTACCCCCATAACCGCAGTGATGTCTTTTTTGATTGTGCTGGTGTCGTATGATCCATAACTACTCATTTGTGTAGAGTTAGGCACTGTGATCTGGAATGTGCCGGTATCGGCGTTGGTAATTGCGCCAATACTCGAGCCTGCTTCCTGGGCAATAGCCTTTGCACGTTTCCGTGCATCACGAGTAGCTTTTGCGAGCATGTCGACGCGCTTGGCTGCAAGCTTTGTAAAAGTGTAGGAGGGTCGATTAATTGAAAGAGGTACCCCTTCACCAATTAGGGCACTGATCTTTCCTGAAATCATGTGGATTTTTTTAACATCCCAACTTCCGATCAGAACAGCCTGAGTTGTCGTCCAAGTTGTTGATAGAAGTTCTCCCGTTTTTGGGTTGCGAACTTGATCTTTATTAGACCTAACAGTTCCTAATTCTATCTCATCAGGCTTGACCCCATTAGCTTTTAGAAAGACAATCGTTTTTTCTAACGATGGTTTTAGCAGCTGATAGGAAGTCTGCTGGTTGTACCCAGTTTGTTTAACATTTACAGACCAATCGACATAGTCGCTCGTAATCCGCTCCGTACTGGCTCCGGTGACAGTAATTGTGTCATTACTACTGCGAATTCCCTTCACTAAGATTGAAGATGCCGCGACGATGCCGCAAACGAAAACAGCAGTTGCAAAGACCATTGGTGGAGTGCGTCGCAGCAGCTGCCAAGTATTATCAGTACACTTGCTTAGCAAGCTTCGACTTTGCGGTGAGGTCATGACTGGCTGACTCTATTCAGGAATTCTAGTGATTTTCGTGCCAATGGCTAGTCGATTTTCTGTTAAATTAACCTTGTCAGACTTGCACGAGAATGTTGATAGTCACAATAACCTGATTCGCTTGTTGATATTTTTCTTTCTGTAATCCCATCCACTCCAACGCCCCTCTTCTTTCTTTTGAAATTTGATGCATGAAAAGCGACCGTTAGATCTTTCATTCCATTTTATGGGTGCACAGTTCAGTACTCATTTTTTATTGGTTTGTTCAATTTATTTATACGTTACTATGCTTATGACTCTTGATATTTAGACTTTTGGCAATCCCAAAACTTGAAAATAAATACCTAGCTCAGGGGAATAGTGAATACTGATCAGGATGATCGATACATTCGGCACGTTCGCTTGGTGCCTTGATTACAGCCTCTTCCCCAAGCAGATGCGAAGTTAGCCATGGACGGCGTCCAATCCCCTGGGTCCGGAAACCAAGGGGATTTTTTATTGTGATTCTCAGTTTTTCTCGTCTCATTTAGGAGAGGTGTCCATTAGGACTGAGCTGAATGCCGGCCCGCTGAGGGAGGCCAGCAGAGCCTGCTGCCTTACTAACGATTTCAAGTATTTCTACTGTTGAATCTTGTCACTAATTCTTTGGTTGAAATATGCCCAGTTCTCATTCACTCTGATTAGATCCCTTTTAAGGACCAACACTCATTCGATCAAGAAATCAATAGCGAAACTTGCTGTAAGTTCTGCAAGGATACCTACCCCCATTCATTCATACCCGTAAAGATTTGTTGCGACCACGGCCCGATAAAAGTCATGAATGGTCCCTTCGGTAACGACAGCTTTAGAGAGAATTCAGACCGAATCTAGATTTCCAGAACAGCTTCACAGTTGTAATCCAAAGCGAAGAGGCGCCATCCATGCAGGATTTTGTATCCGCATGAACAACCAACCCTGCTGCGCAGAGTGCATAATTGATTTGTAGCGATAGCTACCAAAACGTTTACCCTGATCATTGCAGGGCGCAGTTCGAGCCAAGCCATGGAACGGGGACTTGGACGTCATTTCGGACTCTGAATCATGACCACGCTTCTTTATCGCGGCCAGCAGTATGCCCAGCACAAAGAAGTTGCACCCAAGCAACTCGTAGAACTGACATACCGCCGCACTGTCTATGCAAACAACAAGCTGAAAGCAGCCCAGACCCATCCTGTGCTCACCTATCGCGGACAGGAGTACCAGAAGTAATTCATTTGGCAATCACTTCTGAAAAACCCTTTGACCTCGCCCCGCTCGTCGGGGCTTTTTTGTGGTCTGAGCTTGTCTAGCGCCTCTCAACTGTTTGCAGCTTTATTGCAAAGCTTTTTCGCGATCATCAAGTCATCTTGTTTCTACTTCTCAGTACGGGACTTGTGGATGCCAGGATTGCTTGACTTGGTTTTCCACCAAGTCACTGCGAGTGTCATCAGAACCTGCTATCTCCAGGGGGTGTTCCAACGAAGCCATGAGTCGTCAACTCGCCGCAGGTCTAACCGTCATATTCCTGCTAGCACTACTGGCCACTAACCCCTCATTGAGCGGTATCCCCATCTATGGAGATACGTCTCTGCTTGAGTTCTGGGTGAAGAACATCGCTTTGGCGATGCCCCCAGCATTCACCCTTGGCATGTGCACAGTTCTTCTCTACAAAGGCTTCCGCTACCCCAGAGGAACAGTTTTTACCATCCTTGGTCTGCTTCAACTTGTATTTGTTGGATGGCTTATTTGGCTAACGTTTCAAGCAGGTGTTGTCTGGGTGTCTTTACCAATCCTTCTTTTGGCTGCCTTTATGGGGCCAAAGTCAGCTAGAGCAACTTGGAAATGGCTCGGCGTTGATCGCTATTACAGAATCAAAGCGGAACCAGATGCCGATTGATTGAGCTTCTTTTTTATCTTGTATGTTGGCAAGCCTCCCCAATTATCACTGGGACCATGCCCAGAGCTGGCCGCCCTCACCTATCCCAGTAAGCGAGGTTGGTTTCTCCTCCTGCAAACCAGCTGATTCGAGATACAGCAATGAGTATTACTTACGAGAGCGCAAGGCTATTGAGCGCGGTTTGATTTGAATTGAGCAAGGTATGCAGGCCTCCAGACCGACAGCTGGGGGCTCTTTTTTGACTAACCACTACAGCCGGTAGCTAACAGACCCCTTGGTGGGCTATGAATGGTAATGACTAAGGTCTTGTCAAAATGCTGTTTGGCTTTACTAAAAAGCAGCTCTTGGGCTGGTGGCTTTTAACAACTGGAGCCAAGGTCACCTTAGGAATTTGGCTATTTGGTCGAATGGGCTGGGATTTGCCCTGGTGAAAAACCATAGATAGGCCTACCAAGGCTTTTCAGATCTGTTGATTCAACAAGATAGTCCTGAGCTGTATGAATTTAGATTTGTGTGTCAACTTTCTGCATAGTGAATTAATTTCCAGAATCTTTTTTTTCATTCACATCGACTGAATAAACAAGAATGACGTCATTAGTTTGTCGCTTAAAACAAAGTGCTGTTTCCGCTTTTCATCAAGCATTTCCCCTTAGTTACTTCTCAGTTTTGATAAGATCAACAAGGAAGATGCGATGCTGAATTTCCTTTCTTGTTTTAGGTAAATACTTCCATTTGAAATAATGATAAGGGGTGGCTTAGGCATCATGCCTTAGCTATTTACCTCAACAATGTCATAGTATTCTCTCTCATCCTCATCGCAACAGCTGAGATCAGCATAATATCTTTCCAAGACAGTATGTGCCTCGTCATAGCTGGAAAAATACCTACCAGCGATCTCATCTGATTGGCCGTCACTTCGTATTATTTGAAAAGTGTTGGCCAGCTTGTTGTTGTTACCCATCTCGGCCACAAGTGCTCGACATTCAGCATCAACTCCCTTTTTTGTTGCCCACTCTGCAATTGCGCTTTTTTTCTCGTGAAGTTGCAACAATTGCATTGCGATGCCACGTAGGGTGTCAACATCCTGACACTCCTGGATTGTTCTACGCAATTTCTCGGTCTGAAACTGCATCACAGTGCTTGGCTCAATGGGCTTCTCGACTGACAATGCGGGACATCCTGCGCAAAGGAACCTCAGCCATTGTGGCACCTACTTGTACTTGCATGCATAGAAACATCGGCATATAGGCAAGCTCGTAAAAAATCGGCTTTGATTATTACCAACAAAGAATTTACGAGCAAATACACCTAATATTAGAAAATTGCATTTTGCTTTTGCAAATAAAAGCTATCAGCAAACATGGATTAGTAAGTCTTATTAAGGCAATCTCAGTTCCTCGCCTTAACTTCGTTATGCAGTCTTTCAAAGGGAAGGCCTGCAGTATTTGAGTTGGTATTCAACTGCGCATTGACTTCTGTAAAAGCTGATGTGGCAACAGTTGTTACAAAGCCAATCGCAATGCTGAGTGTGATGATCTTTTCGATCTCTAATTCGAATTTATTTATTGTCATGAGTTTGACCAAATGATGATCATTACTTCATTGATACAATGATTATCCATGACTTTTATCAGTTAGTTAGTGACTGTGCTCATGGCGACCTGTGATTTTGATTACAGAGTTAACTGGTCATTCCAGCTTTCACCGCAAATGCCTATGGAACTGATTTCCGCGATTACTCCTTGAGATGATTTGATAGAAGGACTTTTTAGGGAAACAATTTTGTTGATCCTTACTTGGATCTTGATTGTCTTTGCTGCAGGAGCAGCACTCGGCTTATTACTGCTGCTGTTCAGTCTTGTACGTGTGTTCCAAAATGCTCCAACCTTAAATTCCAAGCAGTTTCAGCCTGGGCAGCCACCTACTAGCAAGGGGGAAACCCTCAAGAGAACGGAGCTCACAGTGGTTGTTCCTGCTTATAACGAGGCCACCAACATCAAAGTGTGCCTGAGCAGCATTTTGGCCAGTGATCCACCCTGCAATAACTGGAGAGTGTTGTTGGTTGATGACGGGAGTACTGATGAAACCGTTCAAGTTGCAAGCGCTGTTGCCTCAGTCTTAAAGCTCGAGGAAGGTCGCTTTACAATTTTGAACGCCGGACCAAGACCCTTGGCGCAGCGTTGGGTAGGCAAGAACTGGGCCTGCTCACGTGCAATGGAGCTTGTAAGTAGCACCTGGGTGCTGTTTGTAGATGCAGATGTGGAGCTTCACCCAGAAACCCTCAAGCGTGCACTGAATCAGGCAATTGAGGAAGAAGCAGATCTGCTGAGCCTGGTACCACGTATTAACTGCAGCTGCTCTGCTGAATGGATGGTGCAACCGATCATGGCCTGTCTTTTGGCTGTAGGTTTTCCGATTAAAGCCGCCAATGATCCAGCTGAATCAACAGCATTTGCCGCTGGACCATTTATGTTATTTCGCCGATCAACATATGAGGAGATTGGTGGTCATCGTGCACTGGCTGAGGTGGTGATAGAGGATCTGGCTCTAGCTCGTAGAGTGAAAAGCGGGGGCTTTCGACTGCGTTATCTGCTTGGGTTAGATGCATTGCAATTGCGGATGTACGACAATTTTCCTGAGCTTTGGGAAGGCTGGAGCAAGAATTGGTTTCTAGGCCTAGATAGCAGTATCGTCAAAGCAATCGGAGCATCAGCACTAGTGTTCTGGATGTTCACAGGCCCCTGGCTAGTATTGTTTCTGATCATAGTTAGCCTGCTCTGGATCCCTTTTTATGGGGCACTATTAATTGCCTTTACTTTTTCGTTAATTGGTGTATTGCTTCAGTTCATTCTACGTCTTTGGACACGTCAAAAATTCGAGGTGCCCCTAACGAATTGGTGGTTGATGAGTGCAGGTGGCATCCTTATTGGCTTACTTGGGCCAACTTCAGTTTGGAGAACACTGACTGGACGCGATTGGACCTGGAAAGGCCGTTCCTTGGCTTGAAGAGTGTTGGCTATCCATGAATCAAACTAGTCGCATCAATTATTAATTAATACTAGAATTAAATTCATTCATCTTCCAGCAGAACACTCAATAGGCTCATATTTCTATCATTCATTATCTTTGACAATTCCAAGCACTAACGATATAGATAGATAGACATGTCATTCAACCATCTCCAGCCCTAATCCTGAGCATCATTACTGTAGATACTTTCATTTCAATAGATCGTTCATTTGACTAGCTTGTCCTTTTGGGCTTTCGTCTTTTTTGTTTAGTCTTTATAAACTCAATCTTCTTTACTTCAGCCTGAATGGCTTCTTTCCCAACGGCCGTAGAACATCGAAAACCGGTTAGCTGTAATGCCATGGGCAATCACACTCAAAACAATGGTGACCGTTGTGGTGGTAAGGATCGCTTGTGCGCTTGGAAGCGCCGCGTCTACCACCATCACAACAAACACAATGCTGGCTAAACCTCTTGGCCCAAACCAACCAACGAAGAGTTTCGTCCAGTGATCAAGTCCAAGGCCGCTGGTTACTAAGGCAACGGGAAGAACGCGCACTAGTGTCAGACTTAAAGCCCCATAGACCACACTTGCGACTGTGATGTGGCTCCAGGCATCGGGCACCATGGCACTGCCAAATAAAACCCAGGTCAGTAGGGCCAACATGTCCCCCATTGCCAGGGAAGCCACCATCTCACCGTCCTTGAGTTCTTTGCGACTGCAGATCCCATAAAAAAGACCAGCGATGAAACAGGAAATGAATCCGCTCCCATGAAGGGTTTGGGCGAGGGTGTAGGCACTCAGGGCCAGGGCCACTGTGATCAAAGGCCTCCAATCCTCAGCAATCCATTTGCGTTGTTCTGCCTGATCCCTTAACCAACTACCCAATAATCCAACAAAGGCTCCTATCACGAGGCCGAGACCTATTTCACTGACAAGCAGCTGGGCGAAGCTCTGCAATGCATCCTTCGGTCCATTGATCTGGTCAAGATGACCAGTTGATATACCAAGAAAGCACAACAACATAGGAACACAAATTCCGTCATTGAGGCCACTTTCAACATTGAGGTCTTCGCGGATAGCTTCTGGTACGTCGAGGTTGGTGGTCACCGCTTCGCCAAGTGCCGCATCTGTTGGAGCGAGCACCACAGCAAGTAGGGCTGCTTCAATCAGGCTTAGTTCAGGCAATATCAATCGGGCCACCACGAAACCCATCAGAATGCTGAGTGGCAGTCCGAGCAGCAGCAGGCGCATTGGCAGGCGGGCACTGTTGCGTAACACTGTCCAGTCCAATGCTGCTGCATCGGTAAACAACACGAGACCCAATGTGATCTCTGCCAGACGCCTTAGCAGTGCTGAATCCAATGAGATGTTGAGCCAGCCCAGGTTGGCAGGGCCAAGAACTAAGCCCAGCGCAACAAAGACCAGTGGTCCAGAGACTGCTGTCCTGGACAATCGTCTTGAAAGCAGGCAATAGGCGAAGATCACTAAACTGATCACTGCCAGGTCAAGGTCGCTGTGCAGCACGGCTAGTGGTGAGTTTGTGTCCCCTTGATGCTGCCCATAATTCGGATGTAGATCTCAAAATCCACCATCCATGTTCAGATCTTGTTGATGGAAGTTCTGTGAAACCGATTCATGCCCCTTGAGCGGTTTGCCACGATGCTTTGCCAATGATCTTCAAAAGAGGTGGCCTGTTTCAACCAATGATTCAATAGGCCTTGATGAGGGCGCTATTGCGAAGGCAAGGAACGACAAGAATGTTGATAGCTATGGGTCTTGTTGAGCTACAAGCAAGCACAGGACTTTGTGCTTGCACAGGCAAGACAGGCCTATTCCGTAGTCATACCAGGTAGTCTCGAGGTTTGTGTACTTGAAAACAACAGAGTCGCTAGCTGAGAACCTCTAAAAACAGATTGAGGCAACATCCCCTGTGCAGCCAGGAACAACAGTTCACTATCTTTAGGGGTTGATAGCAGAGACCACAGCTCTTGAAAAAATCAAGGAAAGCCTCAAGACTGGCATTCGCCAGACTGGTGAGGCTTAAGCTTTTTTAGAATCGACTCGTTGAGGCCTGGGCTTAGGTGTTGTTTCGCTCTCTTTGATCAAGTGCTGCAATCTGTTCACAGATTTCAGTAGATTTTACGCACACAGCAGACGTTCCTTCGTTGATTTCTACGTATGGCAGATCAAACCGTAGAACAGGAAATGATTCCAGCAGTACTGGGGGGGGAAAACCCCAAGTATCCAGGAGTTCCGGTGACATGTAATGGCAATCATCTTGTCACCAAGTGGGTAGAAACGCGCATTACTGAAGGAGGTGTCTATTACCCAATCACACCCTCAACAGAGGGTGGCGAAATATATCAACAGTCTTTTGCAGAAGGCGCTCTTGATGTATGGGGCAACCAAAAGTTATCTGTGGAAGCAGAAGGAGAACATGCAGCGCAAGGCGGTGCTACTGCGGTAGCGATGACTGGTAAGCGCACAGTTAACTTCACCTCTGGGCAGGGAATTGTATATGCAATGGAGCAGTATTACCATGCCCCGGGAAAGCTCTCGACAATGGTTTTAGAGGTTGGAGCTCGAGCCCTGACCAAGCATGCTCTTAATGTTCACTGTGGTCATGATGATTTCAATGCGGCACTAGATACTGGATGGACGATGTTAATTGCCCGTGATGCCCAGCAAGCTGCAGATCAGGCAATTATTCTGCGTAAATGTAATGAATTAGCCTTAAATCCAGGAATGAATATTCAGGATGGGATGTTGACTACCCATTCTGAACGTACTTATCGAGCACCAGAAGCAGATCTCCTACGTGAATATCTAGGTGCACCAGATGACCAGATAGATTGCCCCACTCAAGCTCAAAGAGAACTGTTCGGAGTTCGGCGTCGCCGAGTTCCCGAAATGTTGGATTTAAAGAATCCGGTGCTTTTAGGTCCGGTTCAAAATCAAGAACACCATATGAATGGTGTCATAGCACGTCGTGATAATTTCAATGAACCAATCCTTGAATTCCTTGAGAAATGCTATCTTGAATTTAGTCAATTAACAGGCCGCAACTACGGTCTTATTCAAGAATATAAAACCGAGGAAGCGGATACAGTCTTTATTTCTCTTGGTTGTGCGGCTGAAAACATTGAAGCGGCATGCGATTACCTAAGTAAGCACCGCAATGCCAAGGTTGGATCTATTCATATAAATGTTTTACGTCCCTTCCCTGAAGCGGCATTAATTAATGCTTTGCGTGGGAAAAAGAATGTCATTATTTTAGAACGAACAGATGAAGGCTTGGCTGGTGATAATCCATTAGGTCGAGACATCCGCACTGCTCTAAGTAAAGGACAAGAGTCTACTCAGTATGGAGGCATGATGCCTGCGATAACACTTGAGCAAACACCAAGAATTTTTCGCGGAAGTTATGGGCTTGGCTCTAGAGATTTTCGTCCGGAACATATCATCGGAGCTTTTGAATATGCCACTGGGGAGATTGCCCGGAAAGACGGCAAAAGTGCAGCTGATGGCGAAGCTTATTTCACACTAGGTATTGATCACCCCTATAGCGTGGTTTCTAAAGACACACCATCGCTATTGCCGAATGGAGCTATTGCTGTTCGATTCCATTCGATTGGAGGCTGGGGAATGATCACCACGGGTAAAAACCTTGGTGAAATTATCGGTAAGTTTGGGCAAATGGTTTCCGAACGTGATCCAACCTATGATCAACATGGCCAATTGGAAGAAAAGCTCTTCATTATGGCCAACCCCAAGTATGGCTCTGAAAAGAAAGGAGCCCCTACTAATTATTTCCTAACAGTTGCGGCTGAAAAGATACAAGTGAATTGTGAGCTCAATCATGTTGATGTTGTGCTCTGTTGTGACCCCAAAGCATTCACACATACTAATCCGCTGGCGGGTTTAAATAAAGGCGGTTGCCTTGTATGGGAATCAAGTGAGCCCGCGTCTGAAGCTTGGGAGCGAATTCCCTCAAAGTATCGAAAATTCATCAAGGACAACGGCATTCGTGTATTTATTCTGCCTGGATTCGATATCGCTCGAGAAGCAACAACTCGAACTGATCTGCAATTAAGGATGCAAGGCAATTCCTTCCTTGGTGCATTCTTCAAAGTTTCAACCTTTCTGCAAGATCACGAAATTAGTGAGGCAGCGTATAAGGAGGTTGTTCGCAACCAATATCAAAAGAAGTTCGGACGCTTTGGTGACGCGGTAGTTGAATCAAACATGAAAGTTATGGCTGGTGGCTTTGAACGGGTTGAGGAAATTGCTTATGGAAAAAATAAGGATGTAGACACTTCAAGCATGCGTAATCCCATGCTTGCACCAAAGGATTCTGCTCTCATTGAGATTCCAGCAACTGCAGGTTGTGCTGCTAGTGGTTGTTCGTCTTGTTCGATGCCTGATGGACAAGCCAATAGGTCACCATTCCAAACACTGCAGAAATTTGATTCAGAATTCCGAAACGACTTGGGCTATCACCAACCATCAGGTGCTTTTGCAAGCTTATCTGTTATGGGACCTGCCAGTGGCGCTACACAAAGTAAATATGTAGCCAGGCGCGAAACCCCAATTTACATCGCAGAGAATTGTACTCAATGCATGGAATGTATCGCTGCATGCCCTGATACTGCCTTGCCTAATACAGCACAAGATGTAAGTACAATTCTTGTCACTGCCATACGCAATTATGTCATTGATGAGAATGCATCGAAGCAACTTTTGAAGGAGGTACCTGGATTAGATCAACGTTGCCACGAAAAAATGAATGACAATGTTGCATCCAAAACCAAACAGCCATTTAAAACTATTCTAAGTAATGAGTTGAATGAGCTTACATCAATCGATCAAGCTTCCCGTAAGCAGCTAATTGATATTGTTGACAAGTTACCACTTGCTTATAACAACACCCCTAGTATTTACAAAAGTCTTGAGAAGAAGAATCCTGGTAGTGGGGGTATCTTTTCTATTTTTGTTAGCGACCTCTGCAAAGGATGTGGGGAGTGTGTTCAGGTTTGTGGCGAACATGATGCCCTGCGAATGAAGCAGGATACGCCTGAACTTAATGCCGATCTTACAACTGCCCAAGTGTTTAGCCGCTTATTACCAGATACCAGTCAAAAGTTTCTTGGGCAATATCAGTCTGAATCACCAGAATCTTCTCTTGAATCAGCCCTGCGGAAGCACTTGATGGTACGGAGTAATTACGAGTCTCTTGTCTCTGGAGATGGTGCTTGTGCAGGCTGTGGCGAAAAAAGTGTGCTGAGGGCCGCTGCTTCTATCACAGAGGCATACATGCGACCGATTTATCACCAAAAAGCAGAGCGGTTACGCAATAAAGCACAACTATTAGAAAAATGTGGTGTCACAAGGTTGGCAACTCTAAAGACTCAAGATGATGATGAATATAGTTGGTTTAAGCGTTCTGTAGCCCATGCAGTGATGGGTCTTGGTGGTGAAAACGAAGATGATACAACTCTTCGGCTCAATAGATTTGGTGAGATCACTGATCAAGAAATCATCACAGCACTGGTAACAGTCCTCAATCAGGATGCCTTTAATCACTGTGATCTACAGGCAGTTGATGGACGTATGGCAAATGGAATGTGCACCATGTATATGGGTGCTCATACTGGCTGCAATACGGTTTACGGCTCTACGCCTCCCTCCAATCCTCATCCATACCCCTGGATGAATTCCTTATTTCAGGATGGCGCAACCATTAGTTGGCTGATAGGAGAATCTGCTGTCCTCAATCATGCACGTCGATCTGTGACTCCGGAACGACTTGCTACAGCACTTCTCGATCGTGACATCAATGTTTGTAGTGAGCGTGAATACTTCGAACTAACTCATCTTGATGACTCACTCATGACTGATCAGGAAATACGTGAGTTACCTAAGGTTTGGGCGATTGGTGGAGATGGAGCTATGGGCGATATAGGTTTCCAAAACGTTTCAAAGGTCGTCTTGCAAAACCGTCCAAATGTGAAATTACTGATGCTTGATACCCAGGTCTATTCCAACACCGGAGGTCAAAACTCTGACAGCTCTAACATGTTGGGTGGATATGACATGAACCAATTTGGTGTTGCTTCGCAAGGTAAGCTCGTAGAGAAGAAAAGTGTTGCAGAAGCATTTACATCTGGCCATGGTTCGCCATTTATTGCCCAGGTTTCGATGGCAAATTCAGGAAAAATGTATAAGGCCATGCTTGATGGACTTGAATATCGTGGTACAGCCTTTTTCCAATGCTATACATCTTGTCAACCAGAGCATGGTATTGGTGACGACATGAGTGCCTATCAGGCTCGTATGATTCGCGATAGTCGTGGGATGCCTGAGTTTATCTATAATCCTCGCGCTGGCGAGACCATCCAGGAAACTTTTGAGCTCAAGGGTAACCCTTCAATCAATCGAGACTGGAGGTCAGCTAAATATCAATCAGATGGAAAGCCATATAATCTCACTGTTGCTCACTGGGCTCTTACCGAAGCACGTTTTCGCAGACACCTCAAAGAGATTCCCGAAGCACAAGTCGACGAGTTTATACATATCGATAATATGCTTACTCTAATTAGGCAGCAAGATGTTATTTATAGAAATGTTTTCAATGAGAATCATCATGCCTATGTGCCTGATTGGGGTGTCTATTTCAAGGCTGAAATCAATGGCAAGTTTAAGTATTATGCGGTTAGTCGTCAGATGGTTCTCTTCCATGTAGAGCGCCGTAAATCATGGCGGATGATGCAAAGCCGTGCTGGACTGCACAACGAAGACTATGCAGCACAGAAGATCATATTGCAAAAGCTGGATTCTGGTGAGTTCACTCGAGATGACTTGATTAGTCGAGGCAGAGAGTTGATGAATGAACAAATCAAACAAGCCATCCACTAGCCAAACTCACTTCATCCAATTCTTATCTATATTATTGACGCAATAGAGCCCCAGAGAGTATTTCTAGCCCATTGTTTTATTAGGGACTTGTCTCATGCTTAGCAAAATAATCTATATCCTCTTGTAAGTTAAGATTTCATCAGAGAGTCTTACTTGCCATCAGCCAGACAACTAACAACCAGGGTCAGCACAGTCCATTCAGCTCTTCTTTACTTTAGCTGCATAGTATTGCTCGGATAACTATAATTTTTGTGTTATATTTTTCCTGTACCTGCATCTATTGATTCGCTATTCAGGATTTGCATAAGCAGTCTATCTTTGGCGGATCACTGATGAAGATATTGGCAATTTTATTTACCGGGTGAATTCTTCATTTTATGATTTAATAAATCATAAAAACCTAATTGAGGCTGGAATAATAAGACCTGAATTTATAATCTCAATAAATGTTGCGATCAGTGGCACGACTATAAATGCTTTTTTGGTTGGCCCATACTTCCTTGATATTGCCGTCATATTTGCGAGCCCAGCAGCCGATGACCCTATCGACATGCCCGCAAATCCTGCGCAAATCACAGCTGCATCGTAGTTGCGACCCATAAGCGGAAAAACAAGATATAGATTGACTACGATAGAGAGGATAGTTTGGAAAACCAATATCAACAGCAAGGCCGGAGGGAGATCCAAGAGATCCCAAAACTGCAGACTCATGATTGACATTGCCAGAAATGTGCCAAGGGAAAGCTCTGCCAGAAGTAATAATGCAGCCGTTTGCTTAGGCCAAATTAGAAAATCATTTGAAATCATACGATCCGGCAAAATGCTGCTCAAAATGATTCCAACGATCATAGAAACAACAAAAAGTGGCAGTTGAACATCTAACTTAAAAAGAAATCCCTGGCATATTTTCCCGAGAATAATACAGATATTGACAGCAAGCACTGACGAAAGAATACTGTTGTAATCCAATTTTGATGGCAATTGATTATTCAATGCCGTCTTGTTTGTATTTTCTTCTCCATTCCTGTTTTCATTATATATTTCTTTTTTATGATCTAAATTCAGATGATTTTTTCGAATCAAGTAATTGGCGATTGGCCCACCTATTAGGCTGGCAAATAGCAACCCAAATGTAGATGCTGCAACGCCAATTTCCAAAGCATTCTTGATGCCAAATTGTTTTGCAAAGGTTGGCGCCCATGCGATGGTCACACCATGGCCACCTGCAAGCGAAACTGAACCCAAAAGTGGTCCAAGGCCTTCTTGGAGTCCAAATAGATTAACTGTCCATTCACCGAAAATGTTCTGAATCGTAATGAAAGCAATAACCAGACCGAGTAATATTCCCAGGGCTTTCCCACCCCTTCTCATGTTGATTAAATTTGAACTTATACCAACCGTAGTAAAGAAATAAATAAGCAAGAAGTCTCTTGCACCAAGATCAAATACAACCTCTATATCCGTTGTCAATTTCACGAGTGTGATTGCTAGTGCTGCAATCAGTCCGCCTGTAACAGAATCAGGAATCGATGAATTCTGCAGCGCTTGAATATTGCCATTGATGCGCTTGCCAATAAACAGTACAAGTATGCCAATTGAGATTGATATCAGCGATCTAATTTCAAGTGTATCCATTGCCTATTGAATTAATGTTTAATTATAATTTCTGTAAGACTAGTTACTTCTAGTGCACAGGTGCGTTAAAAGTAACTATTTATTTCACAGGTCATTCTAGATCTTTGGGCTTCGGTAGATCGCCTGCTTTCTCAGCTTTAATCCAGTGGGACGTCCCCATGTCATCAGACCTTCCCTAACCGCAGAGTTTTCCCATTGATCAAAAAATGGCTGAATAGCTGTCAAGTGACTTTACTGTTTATGAGCATATCTGTATCTTTCCACTGCCACCTTGGCTAAAGCAGATGTGTTGGTTGTTGACGTAGAGCCAGCATCATCGACTTCTCTGCCCCACGTCCATCGAAACCATTGCCTGGAATCCTCTAGCAATTTCACTACCCTATGACCACTGCACTTATCAGTTCTGCTTGCATGCTTCATCAATAGCATTAACAAGACCAGTCTTGTAATGACAATCAGCATTGTTTTGATCGTTGAATCAAGCATCACCATTCACCACGCAAGCAGTGCGGGCCTAGGGGCCTAGGTCTTAAACGCGCTTTCATCCTTTAAAGCGGGTGCCTTGAGCTGCGAAGATTTAACAATCCACTTCCTACAGACCGTGCCGCGATTTCATGCCCGCGTTCTTGTCAGTCTGCGTCCTTCAGTACTTGACCCGGCTGGGGAGGCTGCTCGATCTGCTGCCAATCGCCTTGGGGTGGAAGGCATCAGCAAACTGCGGATCGGAAAGGTTGTTGATCTTGAGTTCGAGGCTGATAATGAAGCGGAAGCACGCAAGCAGCTGGAACTGCTCAGTGATCGCCTGTTTGCCAATCCCGTGATTGAAGATTGGAGCCTTGAGCTTCAGCCGGTTCCTACAACCACCGCTTAATTCAGCCATGAGTATTGGTGTTGTTGTCTTCCCTGGCTCAAATTGTGATCGCGATGTGCGCTGGGCAGCGCAAGGATGCTTGAACATCCCAACGCGCTTTCTCTGGCATGAGACCCGTGATTTAAATGGTCTTGATGCTGTTGTGCTTCCAGGCGGGTTTAGTTATGGCGACTACCTCCGTTGTGGTGCAATTGCCCGCTTTGCGCCGGTGCTTGAATCGCTGGTGGAATTTGTTGCACGTGGCGGCAGAGTGCTCGGCATCTGCAATGGCTTTCAGGTTCTGACTGAACTAGGTCTGCTCCCTGGAGCTCTAACCCGCAATCGAAGCCTTCATTTCATCTGTGAGGATGCTTTGCTCACTGTGGAAAGCAATCGCACGCCTTGGCTAATGGGTCATCAACGCAAGGATGCTCTCACTCTGCCCATTGCCCATGGTGAGGGTCGATATCAGTGCAGTGACGAAACCCTTTGCCAGCTACAAGACGATGACGCTATCGCCTTGCGCTATGTCAATAATCCCAATGGTTCAGTGGCTGATATCGCTGGTATTACAAACAAGACTGGCAATGTGCTTGGCTTGATGCCCCATCCTGAACGGGCTTGTGATCCTGTGATTGGTGGTGTGGATGGCAGAGGATTGTTGCAGTCACTGCTTGGCTGATTCACGATGCGACGGCGTTCGCTGCTGATGGGGGTTCCGGCTGCCTTAGCAGCAAGCTTGGCTTGGCCAAAGCTGGGGCAAACGTATACCCCAGCCTTTAATGCATCGACACCGTTAGCGGCGCCAACACCACTGCGTGATGGTTCACGAATTCGGGCGGTCAATACTGGTACGTGGATCGATCCTCAAACAGACTTTTCTCTTTTAGTTGAGCGTTGCAAGGCGCAGGGGTGGCTCCTTGAATTACCTCCATCGTTGCATCGCCAATGGCAGTGGTTTTCTGGCACAGATGCCCAGCGCCGCACTGAACTAGAGGACGCGTGGAGGGATCCTCATGTTGATGGAATTGTCTACATCGGCTCTGGTTGGGGTGGCGCAAGGGTTTTGGAGGACGGATTCCATTTTCCACGACGCTCCCTTTGGAGCCTCGGCTTCTCAGACTCCAGTTCTCTGTTATTGGCCCAGTGGGCTGTGGGATCTCGCGGCGCCATCCATGGGTCGATGACTGGGTCTGACGAACAATGGCAACGAACGGTTGATCTGTTGTCTTGTCAATCTGTAGCTCCGATATCAGGCATTGGGGTGATTCCAGGCATTGCTGTAGGCCCTTTAGTGGTAACCAATCTCACCGTGGCTACACATTTAATCGGAACACCCTGGTTCCCTGATTTGCGGGGTGCCGTGTTAGTGCTCGAGGATGTAGGGGAAGCACCCTATAGGGTTGATCGCATGCTCACACAATGGCGCAGTGCAGGGCTGCTACGAGATGTTGCGGCTGTAGCTACAGGCCGTTTCAGCTGGAAAGGGGAGATTGTCCCTGGAGACTTCTCAATGGTCGGCATCCTTGAGGAGCGTCTTTCTTCTCTTGGCGTGCCATTGGTCAGTGATCTTCCTGTTGGTCATGGCCAACCGAATCTTGCCTTGCCTCTTGGAGCAATCGCGCGCCTCGACGGACGCAATGGATCTCTAATGTTGTTGTCCTAAGCCATAGTCATTAAAAAGGGAGGCCTCACAGCCCCCCTAAACAATTCATTTGGCCTTAATCATGCAGCAACAGCGGTTTTTGGATCAAGCTGCCCTTTCTCATAAAGGGCTGAGTAATAGTTGATATCACGTTGCTTAATTTTACTGGCATTGCCGGCACACCAAAACTGCTGATAGCGATCAAGACAGACCTGCTTCATATATTTACGCGCAGGTTTGTTGAAGTGGCGTGGATCGAAGTTGGCAGGATCAGCGACAGAGGCTTCACGCACAGCAGCGGTGAAAGCCAGGCGATTGTCGGTGTCGATATTGACCTTACGCACGCCATTGCGAATCCCTTCTTGGATCTCTTCGACAGGAACGCCATAGGTCTCAGGGATTGCACCTCCGTATTTATTGATCATTTGCAGCCATTCCTGGGGAACGGAAGAGGAACCGTGCATCACTAAATGAGTGTTAGGGATGGCCTTATGGATTTCTGCAATTCGACTGATCGCTAATACTTCACCAGTGGGTTTGCGCGTGAATTTGTAGGCGCCGTGGCTGGTCCCAATCGCGATTGCTAAAGCGTCAACTTTGGTTTTAGCGACGAAGTCGGAGGCCTCAGCTGGGTCAGTGAGCAGTTGACTGTGGTCGAGCTTGCCTTCAAATCCGTGGCCGTCTTCGGCTTCACCCATACCTGTTTCCAAGGAGCCCAGGCAGCCCAGTTCACCCTCCACGCTTACGCCAATGGCATGGGCCACGCCTACGACTTCTTTTGTGACAGCAACGTTGTACTCGTAGCTGGCAGGTGTCTTGGCGTCTGCCTCAAGAGAACCATCCATCATCACAGAGGTGAACCCGTTGGCGGCAGCACCAAAGCACGTTGAGGGGCTATTCCCGTGGTCTTGATGCATCACAACCGGGATGTCTGGATAGGTCTCAACGGCGGCGATGATCAGATGTCTTAAAAAGATTTCACCTGCGTAGCTTCGAGCACCGCGGGAGGCCTGCAGGATCACTGGGCTGTCAGTCTCGTCAGCCGCTTCCATGATGGACTGCACCTGCTCGAGGTTGTTCACGTTGAAAGCAGGGATGCCATAGCCGTTTTCTGCGGCATGGTCAAGCAGAAGCCTTAGCGGAACGAGGGCCATAGAAATCTCCGTAGTGTCAGTAGGGGCCAGTTCTCAAGCAAAGAGTCCTGGACCTGCGGCTCCGGACTTTATAAGACGATGGTCAGAACTGTCACCTATCTCTATCAGGCTTATTTATTTTCAGAGTGTCGATTGGATTTCAAGTCGCTGTCCTGATCTAGCTGAATCCCTTATTTTGTCGCATACCTTTTGGCTGGCCCATCCTTCCGCAAGGCCTGGCAGCATTGGCTGGCCACTGCGCATGCTCTCGGCCCACCAGCCTTGAAGCCTCGCCACAGGGGCGATGCGACCATCAGTCCATGTGGTGGGGAATGCTAGATCCAAATCAGCGCTAATGCTGCGTAGTGGCTCACCGGCAGCTGCTGCCCAGAGGCCAAAGCCATGCACATAGTCTTTCTGGTTGTCACTGCCAAGCAAGAGGCTGCCGTTGCTGCCGTAGATCTCCAGCCAGCACCCTCTTCCCTGGAGGGCAATTGCCGTGAGGCTCACCTGGGCAGGAATTTCAGGCCTCTCATTTCCACCCAGCTTTAACTGAGCCAGGGTGACGTCTTCACTGCTCACATCACACGGTTCGCCACTACTTGGATCAGGCCTTGTTTGAATCGAGGTGGATAGCAGAGCACTCACCTGGCGAGTTGGCCCACACAACCAATGCAGCATGTCGATGGCATGAGTGCCTAGCGCCCCAATCACGCCGCCACCTGCCTCGGATTGGGAATACCAGTTCCATGGTCTTGAAGCATTGGCGCGACTACTCATTAACCAGTCAAGTTTCACCAGCCATGG
Organism: Prochlorococcus sp. MIT 1303; assembly: GCF_001631965.1. Lineage (NCBI taxonomy): Bacteria > Bacillati > Cyanobacteriota > Cyanophyceae > Synechococcales > Prochlorococcaceae > Prochlorococcus > Prochlorococcus sp. MIT 1303. The sequence continues at coordinate 24,751 of NZ_LVHK01000039.1, read as the reverse complement.
CGTTCCCACGATGCCTTGATCAAGCAAACGCTTGGCTTGCATAAACAACGGCACAGCACGGTATTCAAAGTCCACGGCCACGCTCAATCTTTTCTTGATGGCCAGTCGTTGCAGTTCAGCGACTTGATCGGCATGCAACGCCACGGGTTTCTCCAGAAGCAAATGTTTTCCAGCTTTCAGTGCTTCTAGCGCCAATTCAAAACGCGGGCCTGGTGGTGTTGCCAGAATCACGGCCTCGATCTTTGGATCAATCAATAGGGCTGACCAGTCGCTATAGCCGATAAGTTCATGTTGGTTACAGGCTTTTTCTAATCGCTCTGTGCGTGGATGCCAAAGGGCAACAGGTTGTAGGTCTGGATTGGCTTTTAGTGCCGGAAGATGAACGCTTTCACCGAAGCCAAGGCCGGCAATCGCAACACCAATTGGAGGGCGGATTGGATTCATGATTGATATTTACGTCACCTCTGCAGTGCAAACCTCATCGATGACTGCATCGATGAGCCCATCGCCATCAGAGGGTTTCCATTCTGCGCGGAAACGATGCAAACCATTCACCGAGGTATCCCTGAAGAGCTTTTGATCGCAGTCCACATGCATCAAATAAAGGCTGCCATTTTGCTGCTTCTCGCCTTCTCTGAGCGCTGGAGTAAAGCGACTAAGCACGCTGAGATTGCCATCCTTGTCGTAGTGAAGGCTGCCTATATCCCACCATTGCTGTCCAGCTTCAGTGGCTGGGACTTCCTTCCATTCCACTGGGCCAGCGCTTGCGATTTCTGCTTCGAGAAAGCCAAAAGGAATCCAAAGGGTTAGCAGCAGGAGCATGACACCCTGACCAAGCCAGAGGCAGAATCGGAATAAAGATTTGCTCATTTACCCGCAGCCTTTTTCGCTTTGCAGCCATGAAGCATCAAGAGTGCGGCCAGCGTTTTACGAAGTTGCGTGCGAGGCACGATTGTGTCTACGAAGCCGTGCTCTTGCAGATATTCGGCAGTCTGAAAATTGTCGGGTAGTTTTTCCCGCAAGGTCTGCTCAATCACCCGGCGTCCAGCAAAGCCAATCAGAGCCTTCGGTTCCGCCAGAATTAGATCACCGAGCATGGCAAAACTGGCAGTCACACCGCCAGTAGTTGGATGAGTGAGCAGTGGCATGTAGAGCAGTTCAGCCTCTCGATGTCGCTCAAGAGCACCGGAAATCTTGGCCATTTGCATCAGGCTGAGCATGCCTTCTTGCATTCGAGCTCCGCCTGAAGCGCAGACAATCAAGAGGGGTAGACCTTGGGCTGTGGCCCGCTCCACCAGTCGGGTGATCTTTTCGCCAACGACTGATCCCATAGAACCGCCCATGAAGCGGAAATCCATCACCGCCATGGCCATCGGCATTCCTTCAACTTGGCAAAGACCTGTGACGACCCCGTCCTTCATGCCTGTTGAGGCCTGGCTTTCTCTCAGTCGATCGGCATAGGCACGGCGATCTTTAAATCCGAGTGGATCTGTAGGGCTGAGGTTGCGATCCAGTGATTTAAAACTTCCTTGGTCAGCGATCAGGACGATCCTTTCGTCGCTATCGATGCGGTGGTGATAGCCGCAGTTGGAACAAACACTTGCATTGGCATGAAGATCCTTGCGATAAACAACCTGACCGCATTCGGGGCATTTGACCCAAAGGCCATCGCTTTCTTCAGTTTCCTGGCTCACCTTGCCAACGAACTGACCCTTGCGACGATCAGCAAACCAGTCGAATAAACTCATCCTTTTAAATCAGTGTGAGGACGGGTGACTTCTCAACTGGCACAAGGCTTCTCGGACAGACATAAGGATGGATCAAGTGTCCATGCTTATGTCCAATACCGCAAATTAAGAAGTGGTGAATCATCCAAATCTAAAGCGCGCTTCACTCACTGACAGTTGGCATTTTTTTCTAGCAGCCTTTGGTCTATTAAAGACCCATTAGGTTCACCCAATTTTGCCACCACCAATCTGATCCGCAAAGCCATACACCCCAGACTCCAAAGGCAATGAAAGGCCCGAAGGGAAAAGGCTGGCGAGGTTGTAGCTGACCAGTAAGCCGACCGATGAGACCAACCATTGCGCCGCTGATGATGGCCAAGGTCATGGCCATAGCCACCCCATTCAGTCCTAACCATGCTCCAGCAAGGGCCGCCAATTTGGCATCGCCAAGCCCAAGGGCTGGCTGACCAATCAGCTTTTTGGCAAAGAAGCTAAGCCCTTCCATCGCAATGAAGGCTGCTGCTGCTGCTAGTAAATGGTCGAGCAGCAGGGCTGATCCCTTACTCCAGCCGATTGAAGCTGCCGCTGTCGCTGTGAAAGCCAGGCCTAACAAAAGACCAGCCCGACAGAGTGGTTCTGGCAACCACATGTGATCGAGGTCGATAAGGACCAGTGGCAACAGCACACTGACAAGCACCACTCCAGCAAAGAGATTGAACAAGGAAGAGAACTCGCCCATGCTGGTTGGAGCTGCCAAGGCAGCCGATACCCAAAGCCCGGCGCTGAGACTCTCCACAGCTGGATAACGCACTGGAATGGTGGTTCTGCAATCACGACAGCGACCGCCCAGTTGAATCCATGCGAGTACTGGGATGTTGTCGTGCCAACGCACACCACATCCGCAACGTGGGCAATGACTACCAGGCCAAATCAATGATTCCTTTCGGGGAAGCCGCCAGGCCATCACATTGCTGAAGCTGCCCATACAAGCTCCGATGATCGCTATATAAATCCAGAGCATTAGCTGCGCCTAGAGATGGCGATGTTTCTTGCGCGGGTTTGACGGGAGCGCATCGGGAGGGTGCGAAGGAGTTCTAGCTTGAGATACTTTTCTTTTGGGAGCAGAACCGGAAGATCAAAGACAACGCGTCCTTTCCCATTGTTTTCATTCAGAACAACACCACTGGGTTCCGTGCCAGTGATGGTGTTGGAGAGATAGTTGAAATAAATTTGTCGTGCTTTCTCAATCAGTTGGCCACTGTTGATCCGATCCCAGCGTGCTGCCTCGGTTGATCGGGAAGCAGCTGTTGAAATTACAAATGAGAGGTTAGAAATAGAAATAGGATTAACTGATTACTCAGATAATCCCATCATAGTTGTTTCTTGAGGTAACGAAATTATTTTGCTTAGGAGAGGTTGTGTTTGTCTTCAATCAGGCGATGAATGATCGGGGTCAGAATTAATTCCATTGCAAAACCCATCTTGCCTCCGTTCACCACGATGCTTGTCGGACTCGACATAAACGAGTCATTAATCATGTTGAGCAGATCTCCGAAGTCGATGCCCCATTTTTCGCGAGCACCTTTGCGGAAGTGAATGATCACAAAGCTTTCATCCGGCGTAGGGATGTTCCTACAAATGAATGGGTTGGAGGTGTCCACAGTGGGCACTCTCTGGAAATTGATGTCTGTGCGGCTGAATTGTGGACAGATGTGGTTGATGTAATCAGGCATGCGGCGCAGAATCGTATCCACAATTGCCTCTGCGGAATAGCCACGCTCGGCATTGTCGCGGTGGATTTTTTGTATCCACTCAAGGTTGGTGATTGGTACCACCCCAACCAGTAGGTCAGCGCAGGCTGCTACGTCGTAGCCATCACCAACGACACCACCATGCAGACCTTCATAGAAGAGCACATCAGTGTTGGTTGGAATTTCCTCCCAAGGGGTGAACTGACCAGGGTCAAGTTTCGTACCTAGGCGGCTGTTATGTTCTGCTGCCTCTTCAGTGCTATGCAAGTAGTAACGCTTCTTGCCACCCCCTGTTTGACCGTAGGTGCGGAAGAGCTCTTCGAGCTTGTCGAATAAGTTCGCTTCTGGGCCGAAGTGGGAGAAGTTTTCACCCTTGGCCAAGGCGTCAGCCATGGCTTCCTTCATGGCCATCCGCTCGAAGCGGTGGTAGCTATCGCCCTCTACAACGGCGGGCGTGATTTTCTCTCGGGAAAAAATGTGCTCGAAGGCCCGCTTTACGGTGCTGGTTCCGGCTCCAGAGGACCCTGTAACGGCGACAACCGGGTGACGCTTCGACATCGACGCAGGCAGGACAGGCCCAGAGATTTTGGCAGGTCATGGAGCAAACAGCTCAATTTGGCAACATCAGCATTTGCTTATCAGAGTTGTCGATCCTTTAAAGCGCTTGCAGCAATTGCTCACCCATCTCTGCGCAGCCCAGTTGGGTACAGCCCTCACTCATGAGGTCACCTGTCCGGAAACCAGCCGCAAGAACACGGTCCACTGATCGTTCAAGAGCCGTTGCGGCATCGTTTTCCTTTAAGCCAATTCTCAGCATCATTGCTGCGGAAAGCACCATTGCCATTGGATTGGCCAGGTCTTGTCCTGCAATATCGGGTGCGGAGCCATGCACCGGTTCGAACAGTCCTGGTCCTTCGCTGCCGAGCGAAGCTGAGGGCAGCATGCCAATCGAGCCTGTCAGCATGGCTGCTTCGTCACTAAGGATGTCTCCGAACAGGTTACCGGTGAGCAGCACATCGAATTGCCTGGGGTTGCGCACCAATTGCATCGCGGCATTGTCCACATACATGTGGCTGAGCTCTACATCTACATAGTTGACAGCCAAAGCATCGACACGATCACGCCACAGTTGACTGACATCAAGCACATTTGCCTTATCTACCGAGCAAAGCTTTCCGCTGCGATCGCGGGCGAGGTCGAAAGCGACCTTGGCGATTCGGTCCACCTCTGTTCTGGAGTAGGTCATTGTGTTGAAAGCGCGCTCATCCCCATCGGCCTCAATCCGCCCTTTCGGTTGGCCGAAATAAATCCCGCCTGTGAGCTCCCGCACCACCATTAAATCAACGCCTTTGATCACCTTTGCTTTCAGGCTGCTGGCATCGATCAGGGCCGGCAGGATCGTCACCGGTCTGAGGTTCGCAAATAGTTTCAGTCCTGCACGAAGGGATAGAAGGCCTGTTTCCGGCCGTTGCTCTCTGGGCAGGGCATCAAAGCGAGGGCTACCAATTGCTGCAAGGAGCACAGCATCACTGGCTCGACATGCCTCCAGGGTGCTGGCTGGCAGCGGCGATCCGCTTGCGTCGATGGCAACACCACCTATGGGGTGTTGCTCGAAATTCAGCTTGAAACCGTGTAGTTCGCCTGCTGCATCAAGTAACAACTTTGCTACAGCAGTGATTTCAGGACCGATACCATCACCAGGCAGCAGAACGATGCGGTGCTGGCGCATGTGGAGGACTCCCAAATGGCTTGTGCCTCCTATGAGGTTACTGAGGTGTATCTCTTGTCAGCTTCCTCAACATTTTGGCCATCTCCGGTAATTTGCTGAAGGTTGCGGAACAGCGCAACCAGAGGCGATTTGGAATCGCGGGATAGCCGCTGACAACTTCCCCCGCTTCAACTTCGCCATGAATACCGCTCTTCGAGCTAGCGATGGCACGATCGCCGATTACAGCTCGATTAGCGACTCCAACCTGACCAGCGAGGATTACACCGTCACCCAGGCGAGCACCGCCGGCAATCCCCACCTGTGAGGCAAGGGCACATCCTTTGCCTGTAACCACCCCGTGGCCAATTTGCACAAGGTTGTCAATTTTGGTACCAGCGCCGATGCGAGTCTCACCAACCGATGGACGGTCGATGGTCGACCCGCAGCCCACTTCTACACCGTCTTCAAGAACCACCAAACCTGTTTGAGGCATCTTTCTCCATCCATTGGCGGTAGGTACGAAACCGAAACCCTCTGATCCCACAACGGCATTGGAGTGCACAACGCAGTTCAGACCTAGCCTGGAACCAGGCTGAAGAACAGCATTGGCGTGAAGTTCATTAGCTTCACCCACCACCACATCTTCGTAAATCACTACGCCTGGATGAACCACGCTATAGGCACCAATACGGCTGCCATCACCGATGACGACGTGCGCACCGATTGAGATCCCTTGGCCAAGATGCACTTGATCTCCGATCACAGCTGTGGGGTGAACGCCTGCCTTGGGCCGCGAGCGTGGATGCAATTGTTCCAAGGCTTCAGCGAATGCCAGGCGAGGATCTCGCAACACCGCAAAGGCCAGCCCTCTTTGTTCAGCAATGACACGTAGATCATCCTGAGGTGGAATCAATACGGCCCCAACCTTGCTGTGGCTTAGCTGTGTGGTTAGTGCATTGCCCTGTTCCAGAAAACTGAGCTGATTGGCCTTTGCTTGATCGAGAGATGCGCCGCTAAGCAGTTCAGGATCTTCAGCTAGCTGGTGGTCCTGCAGCCCAGCGCTTCCTTGTTGGAGGGAGGCGATCAACTGGCTGAAGCGCATGTCAAATCACTTTTCGGCGGATCGTAGGCGTGATGTGTTGTTGATGTTCACTCAAGTCACGCGTTGCGGAGAACCAACACGTCCCTATGCACCACAACCGGTGAACGATTCGTGCTCATTTGGGTCTCAATGGCCTCGCGCAGTTCTTTGCTGCTCAAGGAACACAAGCCTCGAGCGAGCTCGTTTCCTTCGGGATTCATGAGTCTTACCGGCTGGTTGGCTTCAAAGTTTCCTTCCACCTCTTTAACCCCCACCAAGAGGAGGGAGGCGCCACGATGTTGAAGGGCATCGCAGGCGCCTTCATCCAGCTGAAGGGTCCCTAAGGGCTTAAGGGCATGGGCCAGCCAGCTCTTGCGATTGCCGAGAGGTTGAGGGTGAGGATGAAACACCGTGCCGCTCCGTCTTCCTTGCAGCAACCCATCAAGTACTTGAGGATCGCGGCCATCAGCAAGAAGAACGGTGATGCCACTTGCGGTAGCGATGCGAGCTGCCGCAAGTTTTGTAGTCATACCCCCAGTGCCCCAGGGACCTCCCTCCCCGGCCGCGACTTCCAGGGCAGTCAGTTCATGGGGATGGTAAACATCTGAGATCGGTTCGGCAGAGGCATTAATGCGGGGGTCTGAGGAATAAAGGCGATCCACGTCGGTGAGCATGATGAGCTGATCAGCCCCCACTGCGGTTGCAACGAGAGCTGAAAGGGTGTCGTTGTCGCCGTAACGCAATTCTTCCGGAGAGAGGGCGTCGTTCTCATTCACCACCGGCAGCACGCCCCAGTCGAGCAGTTGCTTCAAGGTGCTTGAAGCATTGCGATAACGGTGCCTCGAGCCAAGATCTGAGCGGGTGAGCAATACCTGAGCCACGGTGTGGCCCCTTCGGCTCATGGCAGCCTCATAGAGAGCCATGAGTTGTCCTTGACCGATAGCCGCCGTCGCTTGGAGAGCCACCACATCGACCGGCCGTTGGCTTAGCCCTAGACGATTGCAACCCAGACCTACGGCGCCACTTGTTACGAGGACAACATGATCCCCCCGCTTGAGGCTTGCTGAAAGGCAGGCGCTGTAGCTCTCAATCACTTCGGCGGTGGATTGCTTCTCATTGCCTCTCAGCAGGCTGGTTCCCACCTTCACCACCCACAGACTCATGTCTGTGGGGCCCCTAGCCATGCGGCAAGTTTTTGTTCGAGACGCTGAACTCGGTTGTTGTTGCAGGGGTAGCCATCGGCGCGTAGTGGTCGAACTAGAACGGTATAGAGATCAAGACGGTTTCCGGCTAGCACGTCAGTGAAGATTCGATCTCCCACAATGGCGATCTCTGTAGGTTTGCACTGGAGCTGATTGAGTACCTTTCGCAGTCGGGCTCTGCGAGGTTTCGCTGCACTGCAGGTGAAGGTGAGATCTAGTTGCTCAGCTACCGAACCGATACGTTTTCGAGAGGGATTGTTGCTGAAGAGGTGAAGTAATAGATGGCGTTGGGCTTCCTTAACCCAGCTTGTAACGGATAGCGGTAGTTCAATCTCACGCCCGGGCAGCAAGGTGCGATCAACGTCAAGGATCAGGGCCTGCAGGCCCTGATCCAGCAAGTGCTGGATCGGCAGATGGGGGAGCGTCAGGCCGGGTTCCCAGTTTGGCTGAAGCCAGTGTTGGCTCATCAGATCTACAGCTCCCTATCTTCGAGCTCGACTTCAATACGTGGCTGGATTTGATCGAATTCCTCTCCTTCTACAAGCTTCGCTTGACCGTCGGTCATGCGAGCCACAACGAAAAAGGGATCCAGAGGGATATAAAGGCCATACTCCTGCTCTTGGACCATAAAACTAACGAGCAATTCGTATGTCTCTGAGTCGTCATCGGTTTCCTCATCTTCCAATTCCTCTGGATCGGGTTCGTCTAGTTCACCGTTCACAGTGAGTGTTACGGCTGAGCGAACAAGAGTGAGGTCGTGTTCTTGCAGCACGACATCGGCCACTGAAAGGATTGGTTCACTGCTGGCAATCGTTTCGATCAGTTCAGGATCGTTGCCTTCGATGAGGCGGAAGAGGGAGACGGGGGTGTCGACCGGTGTGAGTAGGGCGTAATCCTTGTCATCAAGGGGAATGAGTTGCTCGAGAAAACAGAGCAGATCCCGCCCTTCATCATCTCTTACTAGAACCGTTGGCACCTCGCCATTGATGTTTGGACCCGGGGCAGTCATTAGAGCTGAGGTTGATTTGCTCAGGATCCACTATCGCTGTTCGCCTGGCTCACTGGATGGGCCGCCACGTGGACCGGTTTCAGTTCGGGACCTTCTCGCAACCACTGCTCGAGCAGAAGTGCTGCCGCAGCGCTATCAAGCTGGCCACTGCGATCGCCTTGCAAGTTGTAGCGTTCAGCAGCAGCCCAACTACTGCTGTGTTCATTGACCAAAGCGAGAGGCAGCTTGAGAGCTCTCGCCAAGCGTTGTCCATAACGCTCATAGTGTCGTGCTTGATCAGTGGGCAGACCTTTGGCATCGAGCGGCAAACCCACGACCAGACCTTCCACTTTGCGACTAGTGCAGTGCCGCTGCAATGATTTTAGGTCTCGGTCGAAGCTTTTTCTCTGCAGAGGTGGTAGAGGACTCACCGTGATTCCCAGTGGATCGCAGCCTGCTAGGCCGATGCGTCTTTTCCCCAAATCCAGACTAAGAATGGATTTGGGGCTGGGTTTTGTTGCCGTCATTCACGTCGGCCCAGGCTTGGAGTAGGGAGGGGTGGTTGCTGTGGTTGCAGTCGCCCCAGCATCGATTGCAGTGGTCGAGCTCCAAGAAGCAACTTGCTGCTTACCTGGCGACGCCAAAGACTGCGACCAAGCAGCAACTCTTCTCCCGCACGCTTCCATCTCAGTTGTTCGAGAAGAGTATTGAGCGGCTCGTCTTCGCTGGTGGTGATCAGTCGGAATGTTTTGGACATGCTCGTAAGGTCAGCCAAAACTTTTGGCAGAGCTTGTGACAGTCGAGGGTCCCAGCCGACATCGCGAATGAGTTCAAGCACTGTTTCTGAGTTTGTTCCAGGATGGCTGACCAGACCTGCAATGGCCGTAATCGTTGCGCCGCCCTGGGTAAGCAGCACGCCACTGCCCGTTTGGTTTTGGTCAAGAAGGTCGATCCATTGTCGATCGACGATCTGGCGGAGATGGCCAGAGCCTCCGGCTTTTTCCAGTGGCCAAAGCAAGGAGGCTGTTCGACGGCTCAACTGTTGCCAGCTGAGCTCATCAGGCCAAGTTGGTATCGCCTGGGCCATCAGTGAGGGTGGTGTCCAACACTGGAATAGCTTGAGAGGTTGAAAGCCGAGCACTCGGGCTAGTGCCAGCTGATCGGTGTCATTGACGGGGCAGCGCAAGATCCAGCTTTGTGCCCGCTTACTGCCTTGCTGGATGGCATTTTTCAAAAGGTCACGGCTCACGCTTTGCTTGCTGCAGTGCCGCGGCGACGTTATTAACTCCGGTGAGGTCACTGACCAGCAGGTACCACGTCGGTTGTAGGGCCTAATCACAACGAGGCCGACCAGATTTTTCTGCTCAAGAGCAACTAGGCAACTTGGCTGCCTAGTTGGCAGCAAGCTTGGAAGTTGTTGTTCAGCTCTTGCCAGCCAACCGCGCCAAAGCATGGTCTCTAGCCAGTGCATCCGACCAGCGTGATCGCTGGCATTCAGCATGGGGAAGTGGCTCGCTCTGAGGGACATCACCTGAAGGGGGCTGCTGGATGCCTCGATCACGCCTCGACCAATGCCTTCAGTTGAATCTTATCCAGCTTGACCGTGTCTTCCATTGTGGTCAATTGGGTCGGACCAAGACCAAAGGCGTGCGTTCATTGGCATTACCGGCTGGGTTCGGACGCAGAGCTTTTTTGAGAAGGGTTTCATCGCAACCATCACTAGAGGCCAGGACCTTGACCCGGCCCAGATCATTGACATCAACGATGGCAACGCCAACTCCCAACTCAGCGGCTGCTTGTCTGCAGAGCTTTGTTGGCGCGAGGGGCCCAAGCACGATCGTTTGATCGTATGGAGGAGTGGTTCCTGTGATGTCATCAATTAGACGTGCCTGTTCGCCAGCAAGTCGGTAGAAGCCTCCTTTGATTCCTAGCGTTTTCAGAATTAGGCCAACGATCCATGCCAGTAGCACTCTGGTTGGCCCTACCAGATTAATTAAGCTCTGTATCCCACAAGCAGTAGCAAGACTGCTTGTGGGATGAAAGGCTCGGCAAAGGAACCGGGCGAGCCATCCAGGGTTGACTGTGCTGGGGTGGTGATAGCGCCCTTGCATGATCGCCACCGGGGTTTCCCCGATCGTGAGGACATCTCCGGGGCGTAGATGCGGCTTGGCGTAGTCACGCAAGATCTCAACGGTGTTATCGAGGGTGCCAAGCAAATGGGTTTTCAGAGGCAACACCTCACAGCAATCGCCAGCTTGAAAGCTGACTTCAGAGGGTTGGAGGGGTTCAGGCTGATGGAGTGGCACCAGGACACCTTGACGACGATTCAGCCGACCAAAGGGGCCGTAGTTCACCCAGTTCACATCTACCCAAATGCTGTCAGCACTGGTTTTCAAATCGCTGCTTTTACTGTTCTGCAGGTGCAGGTTCACCTGCACCCTCGTGCTTTTGTGGCCTTTGACAATGTAGGCCGCCCAGTAACCATCATCGCGAGCCTTTTCATCTGGATGATGTGGTGTGATCTTTGTGCTCAACTTGACTTCACTTAGATCGGCTTTGCCAAGCAGAACAGGGTTAATTTGCAACTCAGGCACCATCACTTCCATGCGCGGATGGGGGTTGCTGATCTCCAGCCAGATTTCTACATCAAGATCAGAGTTGTTTTGCTTGACCTTGAAGTCAAGCGCCTTGAGGCTCAGAGGGGAGGCGGGCCTCAGACGATGCCTCAGCTCGAGCCAAAACACACAAAGACCCAGCAGTAGGAGCAGCTCAAGCAGGCAAGTCATTGGAGCAGCCGGCTTACTAGACCGGGGGACCTGGCGCGCAGCGTAAAGGGTAGTTGATGCTGATAGCAGTACTTTAGCGCCTTATTCTTTCACCATGAAGCTGTTGTATTCATTGAAGCTGTCGATTTTAAGTGAATCAATTGGTTTACTTAGGCCTGTAGCAGTACTGATTGCATCATTGATTTCATCGAGTGAAACTAGGCCTTCTTGATCGAGTAGCACCTCACCTTGACCATCGATCACCACCACTTGAGGGATGCGTCCATGCCAGTAATAAGACTCATCTTGGGGATCGTTGCTTGTTCGTCCTTGAAACTCGTCCGTGGTCAATGGGATGAGATCAATGGAATCTCTCCATATCAATTTAATTGTTGACACCACAGGCGAGAAAGCCTTGCTGACGGCGCTGTCATCTAGATAAAACACGATCACACTTGTGCGCTTCTCTCTAAGGGCTTCGGGAAGATTTGTTGCTTGCCCGTAACCCAATGAACCATCACCCGCATAGATCGGAAAGATGTTGCCGTCGTAGGCATCGTCATCTCGGATGGCTTGGACTGGGGGCCCCATCAGAAGAATGGCCAGACCCAAGCTCAGGAGTGCTTTGAGCAGATGGGTCATGGGCAGTACACGGAGATGTTTAATGCTCATTTTGGCGCTTGAGTGCCTCGAAAGTGTGGGAGTTAGCCACCTCTCAGGCTGCGTCCCATTCCCTGAGCGATTCCTCGTCCAACCAGACCAATAGCACGGCCTAATACCTGAGTAAGCACGACCACCATGAGATCACCAATGCGTTTGATCAGGGATTGCATTGAGGGTGCCAGAGCATCGCGGGCTTCGAGCAATAGAGCAACTTGCTGCTGCCACCAACCAAGTTGGCTGAGTTCTTCATCACGAGGTTCGGTCAGCAGTAATGGCTCGATAATGCCGTCTCGCAACCTGTAGAGGAGTCGTTTGCTTTCGTAGAGCTGGATTGGTCTTTGAATCCAGTTTTGCCAACGGGCCTGAGTATTGAGTTGATTACGCAATCGCTCGAGTTCTCGTGTGGAGATCAAGTGCTGGTTAAGTAGGAATCGGCGTAGTTCGGGCCACTCACCACAGGTTCCGAGAACTTCAGCACTGATTATTTCAGCGGTTCGTACGAGCCAGTTACCCACCAACATTTCGAGTTGCAGTAAGGCACGAGGGGCATCTGCCGGCAGCAGCTGCCCCTCAACAAGCACGGGTCTGTCGAGCAGCAATGGAGCCAGCATTCTCTGGGGATCTGGAAGTTCTTGATCAATTCCCTTGAGATTGGCAGTGGCAAGCAATTGATCTGCCACTGGTTTGAGTTCACCACCTCGAGGAAGTCTGACGTAATTACCTGCCATGGATCGCAGGGCTTGTTCACGTAGTTCAGATTCGAGCGTCAGCCAGGAGTCATTGAGTGGGGTCTCGGTACTGTTGGCTTGACGCAGCCTTTTCATCACTTGATCCAATTGGTTCAAAAGGGCCAGGAGTAGATCACGACGTCGCTCGGGATTGAGGCTTTCAATCGCTAGCAGGCTGCCTGTTGAATTGCTGAGTCCTCTTTCTACGGAATCGCTAAGCCGCTGACGAATCGCTCCCCATACCGCCACTGCGTTGCGTTCACTAAGGCAGATAACCGTTCCAGCAGCTTCTGCTGAGATCTGTCTTGAAGCATCGAAATCGAAATTGATGCGTGCCTTTTGGGCTGGCCGGTTTTGGGGGAAAGGGTTGCGTAATCCCACTTGCAGCGGGCCCCAAATCCAGAACAAAAAATCTCTTGCACTGCGGAGTTCCCGCTGGCGCCCTTCCATCAAAAGACGAGACAGTTCATTTTTGGGCGGTGGGTTGAGGAATGCTTCGATCAACCTCAGATCGTTGTCGATCTGCTGGAGACCACTCACCAAAAGCCACTGACCAAGCCCCATCGTTGCTTGGGGAATGCTGTCTGGGGAGACGGGGGCAGCATTGAGTCTCACAACTCTGCCACCGCCACAAAGGGTGGTGATGGCAGCCTGCAATGTGACCAGATCGGGGTCTTGAAGCAGGCCTGGACAATCGAGGCTCAACAACTCGTTTGCATTGAAGCGAAGCTGGGCCGGAAGGATCAGCATTACTGGAGCAGGTTGCCAATGCTCCTGAAGTCTTTTTAGTTCCAGTTGCAATGTGCTGAGAGTTTCGAAACTCTCCACCGACAAGATCACTAGGACTGGATGACGGCTCAGCTGGTCCGTCCGCAGAATGACATCCAGGTTTGGGTTTGCACTGCTGAGCTGCAACGCTAAGGATTCACCGAGTAGATCGGGAGCTAACAACAGGATCTGAGTGGATGTGCTGTCCGCCAAATTCACCACGGCACAAGGCTTATGCCATCAAGGTAACGAGCGTTAGGCAAATCCTCCAGTCCGTTGAGATCTTGATGTTTTTAGTTCTGGTTCTTACATGCTGGCCGACCGCTGAGTTGAAGGGTGTAGGAGTGAATGCAGTAACCAGTTTTGGCCTCGATTTGATCGAGCAAATCCTCAGGTAGTTCTATATCAAGGTCTGTGATGTTGCCGGTCTCTATGCAGGTGAGGTGGCTATGAGGATCGCTTCGGTAGCTGTATAGGCGACCATTGGCTCGATCGAGACATTCGATCAGTCCTGCTGATTGAAGTGCCTCCAGGTTCTGATAGACGGATGTGTGACCGATGGACCGACCACAGGTGTTGAGCTTTTGAAAGATATCGCGAGCACTGAGATGAGTGGCTTCACTCCAGAGGAGATCCAGCACCATGCGCCGCTGACGGCTTAGTCGCATCCCGAGCAGCCGGCAGCGTTCGAAGGCTCCCTGCAATCCATCTTCATCCCGCCCACCACTTGAGCCGCTGATCTTGGGAGCGGTGTGTGTCACAACTGAAGTGATAATGAATTCAATTTACGGCTCCAGCAAGGTCAATTCATAGTCCAAGGTCCTCATGCCATCAGTGGTTGGCTGCTTGGTGGGTCCTGCAGTCGGCCATCGCCAATAGCTCGGATTGCTTCTTTTAGATCCACCTTGCCGTCGTAGAGAGCTCTTCCCACAATCACCCCACTCACTCCATAGGGTTCAAGAGCAAGCAGACTAAGTAGATCGGCCATGCAACCCACACCTCCGGAGGCGATTACTGGAACGCTGCTGGCGTTTGCCATTGCACGTAGTGACTCTAGGTTTGGCCCTTCAAGAGTTCCATCGGTTGCAATGTCTGTGCTGATGATTGCAGCGATGCCGGCAGCATTGAAATCGGCGGCTAAGTCTGTTGCATTCACCTCGCTTTGGCTAATCCATCCTCGCGTTGCCACCTTGCCGTTTTTCGCATCGATGCCGACGATAATCCGACCGGGATTCCTTTGGGCAAGCTGTTTCACTAGCTGGGGTCGCTCTATTGCCACGGTGCCAAGGATGACTTGTTCAAGGCCATAGGCGAGAAGTTCTTCAGCTCGTTCGAGAGTGCGCACACCACCCCCGAGCTGGACAGGAATATTGAGAGCAGAGGTAATAGCTCGCACACAGGAATCGTTGACCGGCTCACCAGATTTGGCGCCATCGAGATCCACCAGGTGTAGGCGTGTTGCACCCTGCTTCTGCCAGCTCAGGGCTTGAGCAACGGGGTCCTCGCTGAAGCGAGTCACCTTCTCGTAGTCCCCCTGGTGAAGTCGCACGCAAGCGCTGTCCAGTAGGTCGATGGCTGGGATGATATCCATGATTGGCAAAGAACGTTGCCTGAGACCTCCATCCTGCAGGGCGAAGGGCCTTCAGTTGCTGATCGAACGCGCTTCAATATGCGCGTTTGATGATTCAGCTGTTTTGAAGATTCTGATCATGGGGGGAACCCGATTTGTCGGCAAGCCTCTAGTTACTCGACTTCAGGCCCAAGGCCATGCGCTCACGTTGTTCACTCGTGGCCGCCATTCTTTGCCAGATGGTGTGGAACATCTCAGTGGTGATCGAACCACCACTGAGGGGCTGAGTCGTCTTCAAGGCCGAAGCTACGATGTCATCGTCGACAGCTCAGGGCGCAAGCTTGAAGACAGTCAAAGGGTGGTGGCCTGTACAGGAGAGCCAAAGCATCGTTTCCTCTATGTCAGTTCCGCTGGCGTCTATGCGGATTCCGAACAGTGGCCACTGAATGAGGAGAGCGCAACCGACCCGAACAGTCGTCATGCCGGCAAGGCTCAGACCGAATCATGGCTGCTTCAGCAAGGAATTCCCTTTACCAGTTTCCGACCTACTTATATCTATGGTCCTGGTAATTACAACCCAATTGAACGTTGGTTTTTCGATCGTATCGTCCATAATCGACCGGTTCCTTTGCCACGAGATGGCACCACCATCACCCAATTGGGGCATGTTGTTGATCTGGCTGATGCCATGGTTCGTTCCCTTGAGGTGGAGACAGCGACGAATCGCATTTACAACTGTTCCAGCAAGCGTGGTATCACCTTCAGGGGCTTGATTGCAGCGGCAGCAAGGGCTTGTGGCAAAGATCCAAATACCGTTGAGCTTCGTTCTTTTGATCCTTCAGGCCTGAATCCCAAAGCTCGTAAGGCCTTCCCGCTGAGGCTGAGTCATTTCCTTACCGATATCACCAGGGTGGAGCGGGAATTGGCCTGGCAGCCACGCTTTGACCTTGAGACTGGCCTCGAAGATAGCTACTGCAACGACTACTCCTTGAAGCCAACGGCTGAACCAGATTTCAGTGCCGATCATTCCTTGATCGGGGTTTGATGTATGCCAACGCAGAGCTAAGCGCCAGGAACAGAGATGGCCAGAACAACCACCAGCCCAGGTGCTGCATATTGAGGCAAAAGTTGTGGCTTCCCCAACTAGGCGGCCACAACAACAGCAGCATGCTTAGGAATTGAAGGATCGTCTTTGCTTTACCTCCCCAAGAAGCAGGAGCACCAGATGAGGCTTGAGCACGCCAACCAGAAATCAGTAGTTCCCTGGCCAGCAGTAGCCAGATCGACCAAACAGGCAAGACCTCGTTGCTGGCCAGCCAGATCATCGGTGCTGCTAGAAGAAGCTTGTCAGCAAGCGGGTCCAGGCGAGCGCCCCAGCTACTACCACCACCTGCTCTGCGGGCTAGCCAGCCATCAGCGGCGTCGCTAAGCCCTGCCAGCAGCAACAACACCCATGCCAGAGCAGGCTGACCCAATTGAAGCAACAACACCAGGGGGAGGCCTGCGGCAGAACGCCCCACTGTTAGAGCATTTGCCGATCTTCTCAGTGTTGATGGTGAACCGAGGCGGGATGGTGCACTCACAGGCTCAGAATGAATGAACTTGCATGTGATTCATGGTGCTCCAGCAGACGGTGAAGGATGTCATGTCAACGCCTGTGCTCAGTGTCGTGCCAGCCACATCTCTGCAGGAGGCTGTACAACTGCTGACTGATCACCACATCAGTGGCCTGCCAGTCGTCAACGACGATGGAACGCTTGTGGGGGAACTCACTGAGCAAGATCTGATGGTGCGCGAGAGCGGCGTTGATGCTGGTCCCTATGTGTTACTGCTCGACAGTGTTATCTACTTGCGGAACCCCCTTAACTGGGATAAGCAAGTTCACCAGGTGCTTGGTACCAGCGTCAACGACTTGATGCGCAGCGACACCCATACCTGCAATGAAGCACTGCCATTACCAAGGGCAGCCGCCATGCTTCATGACCGCAGTACGCAGCGCTTATTTGTAATCAACGATCAGCGCAAACTTGTTGGGGTGATTACCCGGGGTGATGTTGTTCGAGCTTTATCAATGCAGGGTGACTAGTGCCTATCTAAGCTCGCGAATATGCACTAGCCAATCTTGAGGCGTAGGGAATTGAACACGATTCAAATTGGCAAGGCCTTATCGGTAGAGGCCTGCCATGAAAACGATTGATTTAACTGTTAATTGATCAGTCCTACCTCTGATGCAGACAGCGGTGGTGGAGGTAATACCGGCAGTGGTGGGGCTCCGATCAGTGGTGGAGGCTCGATTTCAGCTGGATTTTGATGGATCGGGTCTCTTCGTTGATGGATCTCCTGGGCTGTAGGCAGGACCTCGCCTTCCCGAAGCAGCAAAGGTGGTGGCAGATCAGGGGGAAGCAGGGTGTTGCCCCATTCCAGATCCGTTCTCAAGGGATCCTTATCTTTAAGATTCAAGGGTGAATCCAACTTTTCGGGCGTTTCGAGCAATACCAGTGGATCTGCCGTAATCGGCGGTTCCCGTAGAGGAGCTCGATCACTATTACGAGCCAGCAAAGTGCGTTGGCTATCGCTGGGAATGGTAGTGCCGGGCTTGGGCGCCCAGATCATCCTGGCGATGGGCTCCACACCTTGCTCTATCAAGCGATTCAGTCCAGCCAGGGCCCGGTCGAACAGTCTTACGCCCGGCCATTGTTGGCAATTAACTCCATTGCAGTCTTGCGCCCCATCAATCCTGGGGCTGAGAGAGGCTGCCAAGGTGCCCTGAAGCTGGAAGCGACGTTCACTGAGCCTCAGGAGATAGGGAACATGCACAAAGCTTGTGACACCACCGCTGATCCAATTGGCGTCATCCTCTGTGAAGCCCTTGACGCCTGGAATGATCAAACGACTCTTGGAGGCATGGTCTGGCATGTAAGCCGCCACAAGGCCACGGCTGCGGGCTAAATCCTTGCTCTGTTCAAGGGTTAACCCATCTCTGCTCATTAATACCTCCATACGCCCGTCTTCTCGCAGGCCCATGATCATCCTGATGCGAGGAAGGTAGTAGCGGATCCGCTGGCCCATACTGATGCTGTATGCGCCCTTGTAGCGAGGAGGAGGCGCTTCCAGATCGTTGTAAATGCTGTGTAGGCCTCCGATAAAGGTGTCGTAGGTGGAGGCACGATTGGCTGTTAGTTCTCCGTAACCGAAGTCAACTCTGCCGTTGTAGCGAATGCCTATGTAGGCGCGTTGGATGGAGGCAGCGCGGTTACGACTACTCCAGACGCGTTGACCCAGCTTGAGATCTCCAAGAGGAACTGTGATCTCTTGGCCGCCAATGTCGACATGCCGCTCATACATCGGACCAGAGACAAATGCCAGTGAAGAGGAGTCCTGGAAAGCGTCCTGTTCTCTATCCCAGCCTTCAAGAAGGCCGAACTTCACTTTACGTGGGTCAAAATCGAGTGCGTAGACCTCATCGTTTGGTCGATAGCGAAAGGGAGCATGTACTTGTCTCTTAATGCTCTCTGGGGCGACTTGACTTGGGTTGAAGCGTTCGGGTGCTTTCGGGGCCAGAGCCACAAGACCCGCAAAAACAGTGAGCGGCAACCCAATCACAAGTAAGCGTTTGGATAGCTGAGATCTCCTACGCTGAGGCCGCCGTCGCCGCCTTGGCGGGGAGGCTGTGCGGCCAGCACGTCTAAGTGGGGCTGCCTTTGCTTTGGTTGTAGCTGTTTTCGTTCGGGGCAAGTGAAAAATGGCTACCTTCACCATCAGCAAATTCAGCTAAAGCTCACTGCATCAATGGCTTCCCGTCAACTCCCTAGATGAAGGAAGTCGTTGGTGAATGGCTTCTTACTCAAAAATGAAACAGGCAAAGACATTCGAGCTTCGAACCTTTCTCTGCCAGAATTTATTACCTTCTCATGATTCCAAAAGGTCTTTCTGTGCTGAATTTTGATCCATTTCAAGCCTTTTCATAGTCAATGCTTGTTAGCCGTATTTTTGCTGCATCCGTTATCTATTCCTAGCCACATCAATATTGCTTAGGGAAGAATTTGGCCTGGCTGGCTTTGTCATGTCATCGAAACGCGATCAATCTGTTTGGCCTAGTTATGCCGTCAGATACTGTCTTATTCAAAGGTTATGGTTGTGTTAGGCAACCATCTGCAACTCTTGCAAGCGCTTAAAGCTTACAAAAGGAAATAGCAAAATGCTCTTCAGGGCTGTTGATCGCAATCTAAGATGACCTTTCCAGTCGTAGCTTCTAGATGACTCTTTTTCTGATTAGTGCCCTAGTTGGATCGGTTCTAGCAATGATTTTGATCGTTCGTCGCCTTGAACAGAAATAAGCTGTTGCTTGTCTCTCCTTTCAAGTTCTTGCTCAGACTGGTCTTACAACCTTTCTTGTCGTGGTGGTGTGGATAAGAATCGTCCGCACTCCTATGGCAGCCTTAGGTGAGATGGGCTTTTCATTTCGTGTATAGGCGATTGATGGGCGGCATGAATTTCAAGAGAAGGCTCTCCGTTGCTGCCTTGATTGTCATGGCGACTCCGTCTCCCCTTCAGGCAATGGCTTTAAGAGTTGGTGTGAGTGGTTCGCCACCATTTGTGGACAAGAGGGCTGATGTATATGAGGGGATTAGTATTGAAGTTTGGGAACAAATCGCTAATGCAGAGAAGCTTGAATACATTCTCGTTCCATATCCCAACATAGATTCGAACATCAAGGCGGTTGCTGATGGAAAGATTGATTTAGCCATCGGGCCTATCAGCATTACGCCAGATCGGGCGGCAAAAAATGGGATTGAATTCACTCAACCTTATTTCTATGCAGAGGAGGGTGTTTTAGTACCATCACAGCCACCCGGATTATGGACGAGGATCAAACCTCTCTTTGGTGTCGCTGCTTTATCTTCTATCACGTTCTTGCTATTTACACTTTTTTGTGTAGGCAATCTGATTTGGCTTGCAGAGCGAAAACGCAACCCTGAACATTTTCCTCCTCAATATATAAAGGGTCTAGGGAATGGGATTTGGTTTGCCTTGGTTACACTCACCACCGTAGGTTACGGAGACCGTGCACCTTTAACGAAGGCAGGAAGGACTATAGCAGGGGTGTGGATGGTAATTTCGCTAGTATCAGTGTCGACAATTACTGCAGGATTGGCTTCGGCATTTACCGTCTCGCTATCTCAGACACAATTGTCTAGGATCATGAAACCATCGGATTTGGATGGTGAATTAATTGGCGTAGTCACTGGCACCACAGGTGTATCTTTAGCAAGATCATATGGCGCACGGCCGTTGCCAGTACCAACCCTTAAGGAAGCTATTCATCTAATCAAGAAAAATAAAGTCTCAGGACTGATCTCAGACAAACCTATCTTGAGTTATTATATGAAAAATAATCCTGATAAATCTCTAAAATTAGCACCTTTTAGGCTTTCCCTTCAGACCTATGGATTTGTCTTGCCTAGTGATAGTCCATTGGAACGTTTAATTAATATTGAACTCCTTCGTCTTGAACGCAGTAATCAGGTTCAAGCGATAAGCGACAGGCTTTTGAAATAATTCCTCTGATCTAATGCTCACAAACATTTAGTTTTGCAGCTGACACTTCAGCACTGCTAGCGCTTCATCGGGTAGACCCAAAAATTGATCCAGCCATGCGGCTCCACTCAGTGGCACGGTGGCGACGCCCACAAGTACGGCATTGCCATCCGCATCAAGTGCCTGTCCTTGTACATGATGGCGCTGACTCTCAACCTTTCCACTGCTGAGGCATGTGTTCACAGTCAGGTCAGGAGCAGTAAGCCAACTGCCAACCGTGAAACGGAAGTGCGCTTCAAACTGAAGTGACAATTCACCGCTATCGGGTGCGAAAGACCCTTCAAGCTTTTGGGTTGTAATACTGATGTTCAAACCAGGAGGCATTGGCAAGCCAAGAATCTGTGTTGTGCGCCAGCTGAGAGCAGGAATGATCAGGTTTTTTGGATCAAAGCGAAGACTTCTCAGCCCATCTTGATTTAAAGGCCCTAGAAGACCGTCTCCACCGCCACCTCTAGCGTCATAACTAAAGGCTGGATAAGCTCCGATGGCTAGACGACATCCTTTCTGACTGGTCAGATGCATTACGGAGGACAACATAACAACTTGGTCTATCCCCACGTTGACAGAGGCTAAGAGCAGGTGTATTCAGATCAACTTATAAAATTAATAAGCGCCGCCTAAATTGACTCTCCATAGACACAGTTTTTTCATTAGAACTATTTTACACTGGATGACTAAGACGATCAACGATCGACTTAAAAGATTCGAAACAAATCATTGCCGCAGAAGCTATAAAGATACTTTTATCTCAATAATATTTTCCCAGAGATTGAGACTATAAATATCCAGTAAACCGCCCCTCCAACTCATCAATGCAGCAAAGACGAACCAATAACACTATTTAGTCAACCTTCTAATACTGCACTTACGTCAGCATCTAAACAGTCAAGATCCTCGCTATTTAGTAGAACTGGGCGTCACCCGTCTAACTGACGATGACGGCGCAGTCCATCTTCAATCAAGAACGAGGCAAGGCTGCTACAGCTACGGCTTTCTGCGAGGGCATGCTGCTTGAGCCGATTCATCAAACCCGCCGGCAGGGTCACATTTAGGCGTTCCGATTGAGCAGAATCGGCCACCGTTGCTGCACTTGGAGCCTCTTGAGACAATCCTTGGCGCTCTTGCAGCTCGGCCATTGGGTTCTGCAGTGACGACACTTTGACGTCTTAGCTTGGCATCAATAGTTCAGCAATAAGTTGCCATTCATGCCCACAAGCTCTCTATGGCAATCTTCGAGTCGTCTATCGATCAGCTCTGAGGACCGGTATTTATTGTTGACTTCTTAATCTGTGCTTTCTCAAAGGAGAACTCCATGCGATCGCTGCCATTGAAGCTTGCTCCAGGCAGCGACCTGCTGATAAGCCTTAAGAAAATAGCTCAGGAACAGAACAGCTCAGGTTTTGTTCTTGGTGTGGTTGGCAATCTTTCGCGTGCAGCATTTCAGTGTCCTGGTCAGTCAGGGCCTACTGTCCTCGAGGGAAACTTGGAGATCATCACTCTGAATGGCACAGTTTCTCCCAATAGTGTGCATCTGCATCTCAGCCTCTCTGATAGTGCCTGTCAGGTATGGGGTGGCCATCTTGAACCAGGCACCCTTGTGCTCAAGGGTGCTGATCTGCTGGTGGGTTTATTGGATCAGTCTCTCCCAAAAGACTCTCCTGATTCTTCTCAGACACCAAGGGTGGAAATTGCTGTTCTGCCCGGTTGCCCTTGGTCGACAAGAGCTCTGAGGATGCTTCGTTCTCTTTCAATTCCGCACACCGTGAAGAGCATCGACAATGATGCCTCTTTCAAGGAGTTCAATCACCTTAGTGAGCTCAATACTTTCCCTCAGATTTTCATCGATGGTGAGTTGATTGGCGGTTACGATGAACTTTCGAAGATGCATGCTTCTGGCCAACTAGAGACACTGCGATGAGTAGTGATCAAGGCAAAGCAACCACTGCAAGCTTTTGGGATGAAAAACCCTGGTGGTGTCAACCCTGGAGCATTCTGCTCACAGGTGTTGCTTGTGTCGCTGTCAGTTGGTGGTGGCCCAATCTGCTTTGGTTTACTGTTCTGATCGCTATAGGCGTGTTCGGATGGTGGGGCTTGTTTCTAGTGCTAGCCCCAGCGATCTATCGACAGCAGATTCAGCAGCAACTTTCGGAACAAGATCAAATCTCATCCTGATGCATCTCAATCATTAAATATCACGCCCCATCATTGGATCAATCTTCCAAACCAGCTTGATCCTGAAAAACATCTCGTTAATTGCTCTGTTATGGCCTCGCTGCTAAAGATCCGGCCGCTGCAACGCAATGACATCGCCATGGTTACGCAATGGGCCAGGGCAGAGGGTTTTGCTCCTGGTGTGGGTGATGTAAGTATTTATCGTCATACCGACCGTCAGGGATTATGGGTGGGTTGGCTCGGCAATCAGCCTGTCGGTTGCATTGCCGGAGTTCGCTACAACGCCGCCTATGGCTTCATCGGATTGTTCCTTGTCATTCCGGAACATCGAGGGCATGGGTATGGGGTTGAGCTATGGGAACATGCTCTCGAGCATCTCGTTGATCTTCCCTGCGTTGGTTTAGAAGCTGCGTACGATCGAATTGACGACTATGCCGGATGGGGCTTTGCAAATGCATCGCCGACAACCCGCTGGCAGAGGATTTGTGATGGCAACCTCGTTGGCAACGATGGTTATTCCAATGGCGAAGGGTTGCAACTGCTTGAGGGTGATTCGATCCCCGCGATGGCTGTGCAGTCTTATGACGCCATACGGGAACCCAGCCCCCGCCCTCACTTCCTTTCCGATTGGCTTGAGCATCCGGCCGGTAATGTGTTGGCCCTGGTAGATGGCAACGATTGTTGCCATGGATTTGGCAGGATCCGGCCTTGTTTATTACGTGATGGGGAAGGCTGGCGGATTGGGCCGCTATTGGCTGATAGTCCGCAACTCGCAGAGCTGTTGCTGAAGCGTTTGATCCAACGTCATCCAGGTGTGGTGCTCTTGGACGCACCTGGAGGCAACTCTTCAGCAGAGCCCCTCCTGAAACGACTTGGCTTCAATGCTGTTTCTCAAACTTTGCGAATGTATCGCGGAGTACAACCCTCTATTCCTTTAGACGAGGTTTATGGTTTGGCCTGCTTGGAGTTGGGCTAAAAAAAATCCTTCAATCAAGCTGGTTAATAAACCAGACTTGACTGAAGGATTTGAAACGATTAATTGACTTTTAACTACCAACCACTGCTGGCTTGCGCTTCAACATAGGCTGCTACATCAGCAATATCTGCTGCACTGAGGACGTCTGCAAAAGAAGGCATGCCGCCTTTACCGTTGGTGACCTGGGCAACAATTGCTTCTTCATGCCCTGAGCCGTAGTTGCTTAAGGTTGCTTCTAGGGCCGCTTTTTGCAGGGTCTTTGCAGGATCTACGATGTTGCCGCCGCCAGCGTGGCATGCGGCACAAGTAGACGAGAAGACTTGTCCGCCATGGGCCGAGTCAGCAGCCATCACCCAAGAAGGAGCTGCAAAGCATACGGTGATAGCAAGGAGAGCTGAAAGTAGCCTACGCATCAGAAGCATGTATCAACGCCCACCATTGTTGGTGATCAAATGGGCATTGAGCTCTTTTGGATAGAAGCTGTTATTAATTCAAATATTCACCGAAAAACCAACTCCTTGTTGATCGTTGCAGATCCAGGCGAAGCCTAGCTTGACTAAGCAAGGGGGCAGGAATCTCCCTTTGATAGTTCAGTTGCTGGGCTTTTGCCTAGAGAAAAGAAAAGGGTTCTACTGGGTAGAACATTCTTGTCTCCCTTAACCACTCACCGATTCATCAAGATCTCCTAGTCAATTGCTGACTTTTTCCCATCAAAGGGCATTTCTTATCTAGTTATGGGTTGATGAAATCCTTCAGGGGCCCCATGTCGTTCTCAAAGAAGGCCCTTTTGCTCTTTTCAGTGGTTGTTCTTAGTGCTGGCATCACGGCTTGCAGCACCTCAAGTTCATCCGGCCGTCTCAGCGGAGCTGGTGCCACTTTCCCTGCAAAGATCTATACCCGTTGGTTCTCTGAGCTGGCCAAGGCTGAGGGGCCGCAGGTCAACTATCAGGCTGTTGGCTCTGGATCTGGTCGTAAAGCCTTCATTGATCAGACCGTGAGCTTCGCGGCATCGGATGATCCGATGAAGCAAGAAGATATTGACAAGGTTCAGCGT
>NZ_LVHK01000038.1:0-89620 GCF_001631965.1 Prochlorococcus sp. MIT 1303 | reverse complement strand
CAAAACAACCTTTGACTACATGTTGAGTGATGAGGCTCAGGCGCAAGCTGATGGGTTGGGCTTCGTTCCCCTTCAAGGCAAAATTCTCGACAAAGCTCGTAGTGCCGTTGGCTTGGTCAGCAAGTGATCAAATCACTAGACTCATTTAAGTCGTCTTATTAGAATCATTAAAAGGGAAGCTAATAACTTCATTTAAATGTCTCCCTCTTGTGTACCCTATATTGATTGTATTTTAGGAAGCAAAACGTTGTGATCAATTGCTCTTCAACTGAGCTTAACCCTGGCAAGTATCAATAGCCAGACGAATGGTTGCTATGGTTTCGCTGACGTTGTTTCTCCTCAAGAAGTTCGCTTTCGAGCTGTTCAATCAGCTTAGTAACGAGTGCTTGAAACTCAGGTTGACAGCCTCTAAATGCAGCCTTGTGACGAATGGGTTCATTACGAGTACGCAGGTCGGTAAGCATCAGCTGTAAGGCATCAATTCTGGCATTGGTGTTCATGACCAGATACTACTCATCTGACGACACTATGACGCCAGAGCATTGATGGTTTTGAGTGCTTGTTGCATTGTGATTCTCTTCAGGTCAGGGTCGCTCGTGACCTCGATGATGCGGCCAATTGACGATGGAGTCTTGAGGGCTTCAATGCAGCATCGCGCTACTAATCTACGCGGAATTCTAGCGTCTTCCTGACAATCGGCCCCTGTAAAAAGGATCCCTTCTTTCTCTAGGTTCTCTTCTCGATCATTCAGGCCACCCGGTCTGATCACAGTCCAATCGAGACCGCTTTGCTCTAGAGCCTGTTCTCCTAGGCGTTTCCAAACCAAAATCAGACCAAAAAGGTTGAGTGGATGCAACCATCGTCCGGCACAAAGCGAACTAACCAGAACAACCCTTTTGACGCCAACCCTTTTGCAACTGGCGATTTGCTGTCTTACCCCTAAGGCATCCACCCGCGCAGGGCCGGTTAGATCTGCAGAGGGTCTGGCACCTGTTGCGAGCACAAGCGCGTCACAGCCTTCAAGGGCTTCATCGAGGGCTGTTTCATCTGCCAATGACAAGCGCCGTAGATCACATTGACTCAAATTGTCGGGCAAAAGGGAGTTTGAACGAAGCAACAGGCGCACCTGATTCCCTTCCTTTAGGGCTTCCTCGGCAACTCGATAGCCGGTTTTGCCAGAGGCTCCACTGATGGCCAGCTTGATGCCCATGTCGTTTTGCTGAAGATTGCACAAGGTCTAGCGAAAATATATATAGAACGCTGTTGTTTGATCAATGCTCTAGCTTCAAAACGCTTGGATTTTCGCCTTGGCAATGTCGATTCATCACTGCGAGCGGCGTCTTTCAAGCCTGCTGGAGAACCTTTCTTAGGTTCGAAATGTCAAAGAAGATCAGCTTTGATCGCAGGTTATTGATCTACAGCGCTGCTGATTACTGCGATGTCTTAATGGAGTTGTAGGGGAGTTGCCGCACAATAGAATGGTGAATCATGCGATTTTCATTTCAAAGCATCTTGAGTGAACCAATCCAAACGTAAGCAGATGCTGAGCTTTCGGTTATTACTCCCTGTGTTCTTTGTCGGGATTGCTTGGCTGCAGGAGAGTATTGATCAGATATTTTTTTCGGGTAATTGGAATCTGCCTATAGGGCCTGGCCTGCCTTGGTGGGGTCTACTTACCGCTCCATTTAGCCATGCAGGTTTTGGTCATCTGACCTCTAACACGATTATGTTTTTACCGCTAAGCTGGCTAGTACTTAGCAAGGGCATTCGTGATTATATTGGTGTTTTAATTGCTGTTGTTGTGATGGAAATACCGGTTTGGTTATTTTGGCCTAGAGGAAGCCATGGCATGTCAGGTGTTTTGTATGGACTGCTCGGCTACCTGTTGTTAATTGGTTTTCTTGAACGCCGTTTCATGACCATTTTATTGTCAGTCGTGGGTTTGGTTCTTTTTGGAAATGCACTTCCGGCTTTGATCCCAGGCGTGTCTCCGGCTGGGGTGAGCTGGATCGGTCATGCAAGTGGATTTCTTGGAGGGATTTTTGCTGCACTTGCTCTTTCACGGGAGCCAAAGCGATTGAATAAGGCTAAGGATTAATAACAAAATATTTTTATAGCTATATATACGTTCATATTTAACTCATGACGTCATTTGCGAATGCATAGTTATCAGACAATATCTTATTATTTACCGGGCTAGGCTTTGATCCACTTTACTGGATTGCGTCGTTTTGGATATAGCTCTCTACATAAATCACAGGTTGTTCCATCACACCCTCTTGCCGAGCAGTATTGACGCCCATAGTAGATGATCTGGAGATGAAGCTTATTCCATGCTGATTTCGGGAATAGCTTTTTGAGATCTTTTTCTGTCTGAATAACGCTGCTGCCATTAGACAATCCCCATCTTTGGGCTAAACGGTGAATATGCGTATCAACTGGAAATGTAGGCACTCCAAAGGCTTGCGCCATAACAACACTTGCTGTTTTATGTCCCACTCCAGGGAGTGATTCTAGATCATCGAAATTCTGTGGAACGGAAGAATGGAAGCGTTGAAAAATGATTCCCGAAAGTCTATGTATGTTTTTGGCTTTTTGCTTTGACAGACCTAGCTGTCTGATCATATTTAGTATTTCGACTTCACCTAACTGATACATCTCCTCTGGGGTCTGTGCATGTTCAAACAGAGATACTGTTACCTCATTGACTTTCTTGTCAGTGCACTGCGCACTTAAAACAACTGCAATCAATAGGGTGAAATCGTCATGATGGTAGAGAGGAATGGCAGGGTCAGGATAGTGCTCGTTTAGTCGTCGCATGATCGTTTCTGCTCGTTGATGTTTTCTCACGTGTCTTTCATTGAACTGCGAATTGAGGTGTTTGTTTCATTTTTATCATTCATTGGTCAAAAAATTTCTTTTTGAACATCTACTCTTGCTTATCTACCTGTGGGTCCCAATGTTAAGTCTGCTTTTTAAGTTAGATAGACGCGAACAATTACTTCATGTACCTTAAGGTTGTTTGAGCAATCATTTAGCGGCATATCACGATCACTTCAACCGAAGGTACTTCCGTTCCAACCCCAGAGTCGAGCAGGGACATCCTCAAAGCCGATATAGGTTCGATCAGCTGGAATACCAAGATTTTGCTCGATGTGGCTGCACACGAGTTCGCTCACTTCTTGAGTACGGCTACCATCGAGAGCTCCAATGCTTTTCACCTCCACATAGCAAGTCGGTTCAGTATTTCCCGAAAATGTCATTGGCACACCGCATTGAAGAGATGTCATCACATATTTCTCTGGTTTCCCCAGTAGCTCGGCAAGCTTGCTAGAGAGCTCTTGAAGCAGTGAGTTGGCATCAGCTACAGCTGGAACTGATGCTTGGATGTTGATCAAGGGCATGGACGCAATTGCCTTTTAAGAAGTCTTTAGCAAACTATGCCATTCATCTCGATGCTTAGCCGCTCAATCAGCTAAGGCATTCACTAATTGTTGGACTACAGTAAATCGAGCAAGATATTTCAACTTCAAGATTAACGTCAACTAAGAAATAAAAAAAGAATGGGTCGTTAAACGGGATGCCTAAATCTTCTATTTTCTCATCAACAATCATTACATTCATTGTCAATGATGATTACATTTAGAATAGCAAGACTCTTGCATTAAGACATTCCCCTAGGGCCATATAAATCTAGAGGAACAACCATTTCATCCTTTTTCAGAAACTAAATGTGCAGGTCTATTTAGCACAGCTCTATCAAGCCAACGCTGTATACTTGATAGACATAAAAACTAATACTGTTATTCATTGTATTTATCATCATAAACTTAGAAGACACGATGCTCTGCCTGCATGAATGTATACTTCAATCCATATTTAAAGCGCTAATGACAAGCAAGTCCTACACCAGGAATCTGACTGCGAATATAGTATTTGTAGCAGTTATTGACTTCTCTTGGCGCCCACAGTTATCCAGCTAGCTTTGCAATAGGCTTAAGCAAATCGATCATGACAAACAGATGATTCATTTACATAGACCCTTGCCATTCTAGCTATCTTTAATTCCTTCTCTGGAGCCAAAGTCATTGTGTAGACTATACATTCTGCTCGCCATAAGTTATTTTTGATCAATAGCATTTGAAGCTATACGGCTTGACTTGAATCCGAGCAGCCCCATGAGCAGGATGGCTGGCCTTTTGTTTGAACCAATATCTGACTTAAGACCAAAAAACCAAAACGCTCATTTTTCTGCCTTGTTTTGCCACTACCTCCCCCTAAACCAAGCAACCCGAATCAATAGCTACCCCTAGATGTAATAAATATCACACCACAAGCAAGCATCGATCTGTGCCTGATGAGTGAAAATGATTCATCTGCTTGTAACAATTGTCATCTATTGGGGTCGCTGTTGACTCAAAAATCTCTAGCAGATGCTCGGATCTATCTGACAGCAATGGATCTTGGAAACCTGCCACACAGACCACCCTTGATGCTGCTAGCAGTAGTTATGGCGATGAAGAGTTCCCTTTCCTCCTTCAACCATTACACAATGCGTCTTGTCCGATAACAGTCAGTAGTCAACTGGAATCGCTGGAATCACTTCAACTCACAGTAGGGCAGAGCATTCTGCTGTCCTCTCCGACGGAGCAATCTCGCTACGTGCGGCTGTTTTTTCAGCAGGGGATTGCCAGGCTTTCAGGCTCTTTCGGGGATCATTTTCCTGATATCACTTTGGCTTTTTGTGGTGATTCTGAATCTAGTTGGCTTCGATTACCTGATGGCAGTAACTTTTTACTTGAGGCACTCACCAATAGTTCAATTGGCCTTCATTACGCAGACAACTGCCCGAAAGAGCAAGATCTCCTATGGGATTGGCTATTTGATTTTCATCTTGTCAGGCATCCAGTAGGAGCTGAAGCAAGATTAGTTGCTCTTTTAAAGCTTCTGATTGGTCGCTTTGGCATCCGTAGAAGTGAGGGTTATGAATTGCCCTTTCCCCTGGGCCATGCACGCATGGCCGAACTGATTGGGGCCACGCGCTCCACTGTCACTCGTCAGATCACCTTGTTTCGCAACAAGAATGATCTTCAGCTGATTGAACCTGGCGGGACTTTTCTGCTCTCGGCACGACTTATCGAATCCACCCCAGCTATGGAATTACGATTGTGATTGCTAACCACTTGCAAATCAAGGGCCTCTGGCATCACTACGGTGATGGATCAGCAGAAGGTTGGACACTGCAATCCATCAATATGAACCTCCAGAGAGGGGAGCTCGTTGGTTTGTTGGGACCTTCGGGTTGTGGCAAAACAACCTTGCTGCGATTGATTGCTGGATTTGAACAGCCTGTGCGAGGGGCGATCTGCATCGATGATCACGAGGTCGCAAGCTCACGGGGGATGCTGCCACCCGAGCGCCGAGGCATAGGCATGGTGTTTCAGGATTACGCCCTTTTCCCCCATCTCGATGCCTGGCGCAATAGCTGTTTTGGTTTACGCCGCGGCCAAGACACCAGCCGGGCTCAATGGCTGCTGGAGATGCTTGGCCTAGCGGATCTTCGTCACCGTTACCCACATCAACTTTCTGGAGGCCAACGCCAACGCTTGGCACTGGCAAGGGCATTGGCGCCAGGGCCATCACTCGTACTTCTTGATGAACCGTTTTCCAACCTTGATGTTGAGGTACGTCTGCGTTTGCGCAGCGAGCTTTCAGGAGTTCTTCAAACATGTGGTGCCAGTGGTCTGCTTGTGACACATGATCCTCAAGAAGCCCTGGCAATCTGCGATCGGGTTGCGGTCCTGCGAAATGGCGAGCTCCATCAGTGCGCATCACCCTCTGATCTTGTGCAAAAACCAGCCACACCTTTTGTTGGTCGTTTTGTGCTTCAAGGAAACCTGCTTCCTCTCAACATGGGTGGAGAACATTGGCTGACGCCGATTGGTCCTCTCTCAAAACCCAAGGAACCGAACGCTGCTAAGGCAACTGAATTAATGGTCGATGATCACGCTATTCAGATTCAGCAGGATCCCAGAGGCGAGGCTCTGATTCAAGGTCGCGAGTTTCTTGGTAGTCACTGGTTGTTGCGTGTGGAGCTTGGGAAGCACATGTTGCGTGTACGTCAACCACTTGAGCGTCCTGTCAAGACAGGCGAGCGCTGCTTCGTCGCCTTCCGCGCGGGACAAAAAGGCCTTCTTTTCCCCGGAGCGATTCCATGCCCACTGTGCTGAGAACAATGCTTCACCACCATGAACTAACCAGTGGTGCTCACAATCACTTAACTACTATTAAGCCTACAATTTTATCCTGATCAAGTTGTATTATCCATCACAACACCTGTTTACAAAGGAATGTGTAATCAGCCACGGCTGCATACACATTTGCCACCTTTCCACTTCGAGCACTTCCGCTTTTTGCAGGTTTTTTTCTTGTTTTGAACGGGCTCAAGACGTCGCAGACGGCTGTCCGCCAAGTCATTCCCCAAGGCCTTGGCCATAACGACCTGCGGTAACTCCGCAACTGAGACTGATTCTCATTATACGGGGTCCAAATCGCACCTGAAGAGACCTTTTCAAGATGTAAAAGGGCTTGTAGCATTTGTCACATCACTCTATGCACATTTGCTTGGTTGCTAATCCATCCTCGCCACTCTGTGCAATCTCAACAAGACAAATCATGGCATTACCTAGCAGTACTAAAGCTGTAGCCCTTACCACTGGTCCTGCAGGACGTGCAATCGCTCAGTCAATGGAAGCTTCTCTGGTTGAGGCTCTCCATCAGCATCTAACCATGGAGAGAAATGCTAGCGCTGCTTACTTTGCTATTGCGATTTGGTTTGCTGAGCGCGAATTGCGCGGCTTTTCCCATTACTTCAAGCAAGAAGCTATTCACGAACAGGAACATGCCGCCCATTTTGCAGATTACCTAATTGCTCGTGGACAAACTGTTGTCCTGCAGGATGTACCCTCACCCCGTCAGGAATGGATCTCTACAGATGAAATCATGGCTGCCTCATTCCAGATGGAGGCAGACGTAACAACGTCACTGCATCAGCTTTATGCAATGGCTGAGCGAGCTTCTGATATGCGCACGACAGTGTTCCTTGATCCACTAGTCGATAATCAAGTCAACTCTGAAAATGAGTTTGCTCACCTCTTGGGTCGCGTACGTTTTGCCCAGAATCAGCCTTCTGCAATGTTAATTATTGACGGCGAATTGAGCGATGGAAAGCATTCACCTGCAAAGTTAGCATAGTGATCGCCATCAATAATCGATAGCGATACATCAGTGTGTTAGCAAAATACTCATTAACATTGCCTGTTAATTGATACTAATAAAATCAGAACTTTTCTCTTGAAATCAACAAGTTCTCATATCAAGTGTTCTATTGCTGATTTCAAGTAGAAATTCAATAGAGAGTTTGTCTGCGAGTCCATTATATTGCATTTCATTGGCTATTTTAGATAATGCTTGACGCCGATTTCTGAGCAGTTGAAATTCTTTCTTTAGGCGGCAAGATAGGTTCTCATCATTACATTTAGCCATAGCCTCTAGCAATGAGCTACAGCGATGGCGGATCCCATCAACCTCTCTACAGAGACTGGCGATAACGCTGTCTGATGTCGTAACTAGGTCTTTCATTCACGTAGAGCTATGAGGCGGCAAGAGGTGCTGATTCGATTAAGGCTGGAGCTAAACGCAAGATGGGCTCTCCGCTGGGAACGTTTAAAAGATCAGCGGTCCTTAGCCTGGAGATCAGTCGCGTGGAGGTCACACGCGTAGATCCGATGAGTTCGCCAATTCGCTCATGGGTGAGTCGGAATGGGAGATCGCACCAGTCGCCACAGCGTCGCCCTAAGCGGTTAACAAGCAGGGCGAGCAATGCCTGGAGACGCTGTTCTGCATTACCTAAATGGCGAATGCGAAGCAGCTGGAGGGTCCATTCGTTCACCGCATCAAAGTCATGCCCATCACGGATTTCAGCATCGCTGCGAAAACATAATGGTGTAAGCGCTTCAACACAGACACCTTCACTGCACAAGCGGTCGGTGCGTAGTTGGTCGCCTTCCTGAAGAAAAGCGAGAGTCATTCCTTCAGTTTCTTCGCATGGGCAGTAAACGCGGGCGATTCCCTCAACGACTTCGATACAGGCGCCGCCTGAACGAGCGGCGGGATCGATCAGGATGGATTGCCCTGTTGGCATCCGCACTGCTGGGACTGGATCATCTGGCAGGAATCGGAAGCTCATATGAAGCCTCTCAAGTGCTTTTTGAGAACTCTTCGCAACCTATACGCTCAACGGGGCCTTTTGCAAGCGATTCTCAATAGCAATAGGGCTGTTGCGAGGAATCTGCATTACTGATTGATGCCTATGTAAATTTCGTCACAGCGTGGAGTGCTGTTTGGTCCACTGGCGCGGTCAAGTTATTACCTGCTGACTTGCACATGGTGGAATGTGTGGCATGGCCAGGACGAATCAATCGCCAAAGAGCAATGACGCCATGCACTGCAAATAAATAGATGAAGTGAATCCTGCCATTGAAAGAGTTGCTAATCCTGGGCGGAGCTTGGATGGAAGAAGAACATATCAAAAGGCAAGATAAATGGAATCTCGTGAAGCAATTGATCTTAATAGTTTAAGGAGTGATTTAAAGTCAGTTTCAGTTGTCAAGCAGCATACGTTTACAGGGATGCATGTCATAGACCTGCCCAGCTTATGGCGATGATCTGGCAAAGTGATTTGAAATCTGATTTATACTGAGATCACAAGCCTGCTTGATTACAGTTAATGAATAGAACGCGGTAAAAGGCGATTCGTTTGTTTTTTTTGGAGACAAGACAAGCTCTTTCAATGGAGTGATTAGGAGGTAGCGCTGCCAAGACATAGCGACTGTTAAACAACACATGTAAGAGGGCCTATCTAGATATTTGGATTGGTTTGATTTTTAAGTTTGCAGTGCCTCAAATGGGTGTTTATAGCTATGATTAGAGAGAATTTTAAGTCAACGATGTATACAGCTCCCTTTGCAGCGGCAGTAGAGCTGACACCAATAACCATTGGCGGAATTGTCTTGCTTGGTGTTTTGGTATTGGCCGCCGATATTCATTTATTAATAAGACAGCAACAACAAAGCCGCATGCGCAAAATGGCTCCTAATCAAGAAGCTAGAGATCAATAAGTGGCAGAGACAATCGTTCCTAAACCTTAAGGGCAAGGGTCTATTGTAAATCGATCACATTAAGATCAGTGAAACAGTCGTTGAAGCAGAGTTCGTGAAAAGGAATAGCCGCACTGATCGTAGATCCTCAGCATCAAAAGCCAAGCATCAATAGCAATTAGACCATATCAAAGGCTAGTTATAGATGTGTATTTTAGATTGTTAATTAATCAAAGAACCTCTATATTTTGACAAAGTCCGTTTGCGTTGGCAGGTCAAAATCGCAAACTTGAAGATCAGCGGTTTACTTATTTAAAGCAGTATAACTAGTGGGAGGCAAGTAGTACAATAGAACAATCAGAAGTTATAGTTTGTTGAGGTAGATATTTTCAAGTTGACAACCATAGACGCAATAAAAAAGCCCTGCTTACGCAGGGCTCCTTTTTTGAGCTAAAGAGCAGTGTTAATTTAAAGCTAGTTTATGAGGCGTTATCTGTCGATGTTGATGGCACAGTCGTACTTTTACCTGGGTTAAGACTAATTTCATTGCTTTCTAGCTGATCGAACAATTTTTCAACACGCTTGAAGTCAAAGCCCATCGCTCTCAATCCATGCCAGAAATGACCCTGAAGATAGAAGAATCCAAGGTAGAAATGGAAGTTTGACAGCCATGAACGGGCTGAGTGTACGTCTCCACCAAACAATGGATCCGTATCTGAGAAATATGGAGCGAAGTTCAATTCGATATTGAGAGGACCTCCATACAGATCAGTTGGATAAATTGTAGTGTTCATAGAAGCCCAGAAGGCTGCCACGAAAGCAATAAAGGCTGCTCCTGCTAATGAAGTAGAAAGAACAAATTCAGCAGATAAGAGTCCTTTTCCTTTGAATTCAGTGTATTCCCCAAATGGCTTGCTGAAAATATGCCAAACAGCACCAGCACTCAAGAAGAAGGCCAAGAATGCATGACCGCCCATCACATCTTCCAAACTGTTAATCGTAAGGAAATCAATCTGGTGATTCCAAACCATTGACAAGTCAAGGTTGTATTCAACCTTACGTACAACACCCATTGCTGGGTCATAAATTCCATGGTATTTAGCCCATTCAACAAATTGAACGCAGCCAAGACCTAGGAATAGCAGGTGATGTCCAAGTATGAAGGTGAGCCTGTCTGGATCATCCCATTTAAAATCAAATTTATTGGGTCTGGATCCTTGCGGGTATTCTCCCAGGTCCTCCTTGTATCGAAAGGAGTGAAGCATCGCTCCACCGGCATAAACGGCCGAAAAGATTAGATGGAAGACTGCGACGACAAGCATCCCATAGGAGTCTGTAATCACACCGTTCTCTATGCCACCAATACCAAGGCCTGCTAGGTGAGGAAGAACTACAAATCCTTGGTCACCTATTGGCAATGCGGAATCGTAACGAGCTAGCTCAAATAGGGTGTTGGCACCAGCGCCGAAGCAGATTAATCCTGTATGGCCAATATGCGAGGCAATGAATCGGCCTGATCGGTTGGTCACTCCACTGTTACCCGCGTACCAGGCGTAGGTAACGTCTGTTTTCCCGTAGGTTTGCACGAGAATGAATTTGTTTAGGGCAAATGAAATCTATTTGTATGGCGACACTTCGACATTAGGTGTACACAGAACTCTACATATTTGAAGAGGCAAAGTGTGATTTAGACATGGTAATGTGCCGTAGTAAATGTATGAATGCGCACGATCATTAGATACATTAAAAGCCTGTCAGATGATACTCTAGTTACAAGCCATTGATCACATAAGCGAGATTTTGACGACACATCCTCAGGTAATATTTCATACATCCGTTCAAATAGTGATTCGTAGTCAACTGGTCCCGAAATGTGAAGTAGTATTGATATCACAGGGTTTTGAGGAATCCTGACTGAAACGAAGCAAGCCATTGCTGCCGCTTTCTTGTATGCATGTATTTGAACGATGGAGTGGCTTAACTAGGATTAAGTCTCATTTCGAATTGAGCAAAGCCATCCTGTGATTGGGATTACTTGGGCTAGTGATATATGGACTTTGTCTGGATTC
The DNA here is from genome assembly GCF_001631965.1 of Prochlorococcus sp. MIT 1303. NCBI lineage: Bacteria > Bacillati > Cyanobacteriota > Cyanophyceae > Synechococcales > Prochlorococcaceae > Prochlorococcus > Prochlorococcus sp. MIT 1303. Next base: position 78,393 of record NZ_LVHK01000038.1, on the reverse strand, counting down.
ATCAATGGATTTTGGAACCCTCTCAGCAGTGGTGTGTGGAATCGTTGGCTCGGCCTGCATTGCTATTTTTATCATCGGCGGTAAAGCCGATAATGATGGTCAAGGAACCAACATGACGTGAACTCTGAGTTGGCATCGTTTGCAAGGAAGGGCAGGGTTCTCACTTTGCCCTTTTTTAGCCTTGGTTTTAGTTACAAGTAAAGCTAGAAAAACTGTCACTAATTGATTCTGCATACAGAATGATTGAGATTAGTCGAATTTTTCGAATCTAAAATAAGATTTGCCAAAGAAATCATTGTCGAGACATCTCTATTCAGAGCTTTTCTAAAAGGGTGGTAATTTGTACAAACGTTTTATAGCTAGAAGGTATTACATTGAAACAATGTAATATCATTCCATGCAAGATGATGGCCTTGTGCAAATTTATTCCTGCCAGATCATTGCCATGGAAATGCTTTAGAAGCAAGCCACAACAAACAGCGGCGGATAATATTTTCTAGTATTATTGAATAGTGATCATAAAAACTTTGGATTAATTATCAGATTGTTTTAATCCAGTAAGGCCACCTTTGACAGTTGTCAAGGCAGTTCCATCAAGAAACTGTTGGTCCAAAAGAAGTAGCGCAGCAGTGTTATCACCAGCCAGGCGAAGTCGCTTACGCACGAAACGAGCTTCCGCTTCCTCTTGTAACTGTTCTGCGATGAACCAATCGAGCATGGCGGTCGCACTACGCTCACCAGCTTGTTCGGCTATGGAATAAATGCGGTTAATTGATGCTGTAACATCTTTTTCTAGCTCGTAGACCTGATCAAAGAGATCCTGCGTGGAGACCCAATTGCGTTGTGGAGCTTCAACAGCGGGAAGTTCGACCTGTTCATCGCAATCAACAAGGTAGGCAATAAGTCGATCTGCATGACCACGTTCCTCTTGGCTCTTAACTTGCATGTACGAGGAAAATCCAGCTAAATCCTTCTCGCGAAGCCAAATTGACATCGCTAGGTAGGTATGACTTGCCTGAAACTCACAGGCCAAATGAAGGTTGATCGCCTTGGTTAGATCATTCATGCTCAGGTGTAACGTTTAAGGCCATCATTGGTGAAATGTACTTTTTTAAATGAGAGTGCCTATTCATACTAATGGAGAAGTGCTGAGGTGCAGGACACTTCTGTAGTTAATGTACAATAAACATACTGTCGTTCATTGAAGAGTGAACCAGCTTCGGCCAACTTTAAATCGTCATTTGGGATCAATAGAATTTTTCGCAGGGTTTGAAGAATTAAAATATATGCTAAATATTCTGATATTGCCATTTCGGCAGATGAACAGGGGGCACAATTAACCTATAGATGTCTGGACTTGATGGGTATCATAAATATAGTTGATTGTAAATTGACCCAAAGTCTTTAACTAACATAGGGCTGCCAATAACATCTATTGATTGTGACTTACGCAAAATACTTACCAGACAAGTTTCAACGTTAGTTGGAGGAATCATGCATGTTATTACCCTAACTTTCTTTATACTAGTCGCTAAATAAAAAACTAGCAGTCAAGCGTGAATCATGAGAGTATTGAATTTGATATTTTATTGATATTAATTCCTATCTAGATATTGGTCTAGGAAGGAAAGAGGTTTGGCCATGGTTTCTGAAAAACCTAGGATCCCCTTGTCTTGATGGCTATATAAAAGTGTGTCGTCACAATCTAGTAAATAAGTACCGCCCCGTTGTGTAATGAAGTCGTCACGGGGTAAGTAAGTACGCAAGTTACCTAGCACTTCTATCATGTTTCGCAGTCGAACGGTCGCGAGCTCAAATGGTCTTTGAAACCCCTCACCACCAGCTCGCGAGAAAAAGGATCCTGTTACGGATGGGAATGGGGAGATGTTGATGGTTTCGTTGTTGGCGATTCGCTGGGGTGCACTACGATCTCCTATGTAGCCACGCAGTACTTCAGACAGGGTGCCTGGAGAACCAATGCCTGCGCACATTAAAAACAATGCAGGCCAAGGACCACCAGGTGTTTTTAATCCGCCATAGAGGCCAAGCGCTCTGTGAAGTATCGGTTCCTCATCTACCAACAAACTTTGTTTAGGAAAGCCAGTAAAGGTGCAGAATCGTTCAGCACTGCCAGCATTACCGATGCCTATGGCCAAAGTGGAGATCCCAGCAACCCTTAGCCTTGGCATATCAGCTACTAGCGCTTGAGCATATTCGATGCTGTCAAAGTCACCTAACTGGGGAAGCAAAATAATAAGTCGATATTTATCTTTTTCCATGCCTGGCACCTGACTCAGCCTTTGAAGCAGTGGAAGTGGTGCTTTTACTGTGCACACGTCGTTAGGATTGTAAGATTAGCTTGGTCCTCAATAAGCCTACTACTTCTTGTTCATTCTAGAAACATCCTTCTAATTACATGAAGCAGGAAAGCTTGGTTTCATTTCTGAGATTTCCCTATTACCTTAATCAGGTATCCATAGATTCTATAGAAATCATAAATTAAGAACTTACAACAGAAGCGTTCTGGGTCGTTAAATAACGATAATAAGCATTTTGCAATAGCATAAAAGCAGATCCATCTCTAAATCTATTAAATAGTGGGAACAAAGATGGTGTCTTCAACCCACATTCTGATTGCCTAGAGCTATTGCTATCAGAGGGTTCTCGCCTCTCAATATGATATGTGTCAATCGCAAGACAAGCGGGCGCCAAGAGGCTTAACTGTAAGGAAGAGGATAAAGGCAATTACATGACAACCAACACTCCATACTCCTTGCGTTGCACTCTCACCTTTGGAGACATCTATGGCCAAGTCTTGGCCTGGATGGCTGTGATCTTCGTAAGCCTTGCAGCAGGCCTGGGTCTTATGGGCTCGAGCAGGCCTCTGTTCGCTCTAGTTGGCGTTGGATTGATCTTGGTATTAAGCCTGCCCTTCCTCCTGTTCGCCTTCGTAACAACCCTGCTCAACCACATCTCTCTGGAGCCCAAAGAAGCTTCCTAGAGTTAACGATAATTGGGGAATGTATGTTACCAGCCTGATCAACCTAGGGGCTTATAAAGGTAAGCCTATTAATGAAGCCGCGAAGACGAAAATATTCTACGTATCATGCCTTGAGCCCATTATCGAAGGAACTATCAAGGGCTCTGATTAGATCTCATTAAAACACCAAAGCTGGTCGAATGGTACAAAGTAAATCCACTACTGGCTTCATCAAAAGGGATCCACCTATGCAATCAGGTCAGGGGCAATTTGGACGCACAACATTGGAAAGACGATGACAGAAAAACTTCTGCCTTAACTATTTCAAATCATCACTAGTAAGACTCCTGCTGATTTTATTGCCGGCGTCGATAGAAGCACGACTGGCTCAGTCTTGCAACCTCTAATCACAATGGATCATAAAACTTTAGCCACGCCAAGTGACAGAGATGAAGCGATCCAGAAACTCTTTTCGGATAAGGCTTGAATGGGAAATCAAAAGGAAAAAGTCAATATCCATCTAACAAGGCGAATCTGTTATGTAAATCACCCGGGAAGTAGAGGAAAAAGGGATTTAATTTAGAACAGATCAAATCAGAAAATTAAAGAGCTGAAGCAGCTAGCAACTGAACACTTGATTGCAAGAATGTGCTTAGAGATGACTCTGATCTTGGAGACTTAATTAACTATTTCATACATTGAACAAACCATGAAATGAATTGCGAAGTAATCTCAACTCAGATCAGAGGGTTTGTCGCTAGCTAACAAGAAGATAGCCCGAAGCTAATGGCAGCAAAATAACTGTTAGCACAGTTTTATGAGCAGATCAAAAAAATCCTTGAGCTTTAGCTGATCATGAAAGTAAATCCGCACTGTAGATAAGGATAAGAAATTGTATGTTCACATCAATGAGGCAGTGATGGGTATTTTGAATCCTTCTGATCAAAATAAGATTGGCTCTATCCTGTTGAAGATGATCCTTATTTTAGGCCTAGCCCCCTCCTGTTGAGCTTCTTGACAGGGCTCCATAACCACCTGCATCTAAAGCCAAAAGAAGTTGCCTATGGTTAGCAATCTTGCCTGAATTTGATGTTCCCATCCTGGTTAACCCCAAAGGCTTCAAAAGAGGCTCCAATTCCCTCAGAAGCTGAGCAGCACGCTGTTCTAGGTACAGGGCTCCATGACCCGCTAACAACAGATCATGAAGATGCTCTGTTTGCTTGTGGCTGCTTTTGGGGAGCCGAAAAGGGTTTCTGGAAATTGCCTGGGATCATCACCACGGCAGTGGGTTACGCCGGTGGCCATCAAGAGCAACCGACCTATCAAGAGGTCTGCTCAGGACGTACCGGACACACTGAAATCGTACGGGTGGTGTGGAATAAATCCGTCATTGACTTCAGCGACCTCCTCAAATTGTTCTGGGAATGCCATGACCCCACGCAAGGAAATCGCCAGGGTAATGATCGAGGGAGTCAATATCGATCGGCGATTTACACCACCACAATTCAGCAGATGGAGCTTGCGCAGGCCAGTCGAGACAGCTTTCAGCAACTCTTAAGCAAGGGTGGTTTTGGAGCAATTACGACTGAAATCAAAGCCGATCAACAATTCCATTATGCCGAGTCATATCACCAGCAATACCTAGCAAAACCCGGAAGTAGACCATACTGCTCTGCAATGCCTACTCAGGTTGCTCTAAATGATTTCCCAGGAGCAAACTTTAAATTACCAGTCAGTGTCTGGCAAGAATATGATTGGTCAGTTAGTCATTGCGTTCTAAGATCTGGCAATGAAATAATCAAGCTCTAGCGAATAGCATGCTTAAAAGATAAAATCTCACACGAAGTTAATTCAAGACATACAACCAAAGCTTCAACAATATACGAAAGGAGGTGTCAGGCTTGGTAAACTTTTCTTGCAATCAAAGAATCATCAACCGCACAAACAAGGCAATCATTGTCAACTTTAGCCCGAGTAATAAAGTCTTACGGCTAGATAAATTTCGAAGTCAGTCAAATAGCGGGAAAGCTAGTCGAAGCATTCTAAAAAATTTACATGATCGCAACTGACAGGCCATAAGCAACTTCCTAGCATGTCTATATCCATGGCATTCCAAGAATTTTGGCAACAATTCTATTTACTTTTTGATCATACATCCAGCACTGGACTTGCTTCGCCATGGCATAGATGAATCTTAAATTGCCTCGCCAATTGGTTCAAAGCTTCCACCAAGTTGTTTAGCAAGAAACATCTCAATAACTGCATAAAGTGCTAGTGAGTTTCTCGGGCCTTCAATCACATGACCTTCGTCTGGAAAAACAATGAAGTCAACAGGCATGGCAGAGCTAAAGTTTCTCTAAGCAAAGAGAATCTTCTCATTGATTATTAATCTTTTTGATAAGTGTGACCAGAATTACTCATAAAGAGAAGCAGCCGCTTTCAAATAACATTTCCCACTGCAAATTTCATATAACCTACAACTCAAGCAAGCAGATCACCAACATGGAGCAATGAAGCCACCCTTACCAGATCGATTGGTAATGCTTGCCTTAGCTGCCACGCTGATGATTGTCTTCTGCCTGATCTTCTCCTTGAGGCTTGCCGGCCAACAGGGGAAAGAACCAGCTCTACAGTGGCGGGAGGCCCCAGAGCCGACCTCAGGATCCTTACAGATCTAACCACCCCTGCCCATCTGAGCCCTTGTAGAAGTGGCAAAGTGGTCAGGATTCAGCATCAGGTTGCTGATCTTGCCCTCACCATCAGACCCACAGCAGCCACGCAGGTTTCTTCCGCTCCCTAAGGGCTTGGTTGAGCTCTATGGGCTCATCGCAGTTCTGATGGTGGTCATTCCCGAGTGGCTTGCTGAGGTCAGCTTGAACATGGGAAACAGCACCAGCGAAGCTCAGCTTCCTATGAGGGCGCGCGCATGGAGAACGTTGCCGGAGCTGCAATTGGCAGCAATGAACCTTGCTGAATTGAGACAGCTGGCGCATCAGCTCAAGCTATGGGGCTACGCGAGCGAAAGCCGTGATCAGCTGTCAAGGCGACTCTTAAGGCGGTTGAGCAGAAGATTGCATTCAAAACGAATTAGATCGGCCAGTAGGCAACGCAATACCCTGTGATAGCTTTCCTAAGCCGGGGCGTGGCGCAGCTTGGTAGCGCACTACTTTGGGGTAGTAGGGGTCGTGGGTTCAAATCCCGCCGCTCCGATTCCGTGCATGACTGAGATCTCAGTCTTCAGGCCACTTCTCATTAGAGAGGTGGCTTTTTTGATTCATCAACATCTATATAGATTTTGTCAATGGAATTATTCAAGAGTCAATGAAGAATCCAAGCAAAATAACCATAGAGTCGGCGCATAATAAAAAACATTGCAAACGATGCTTGTTCTGCTATCAAGATCGTTACTCGCCTATTAGTTACTCAATCTGCATTAGCTAACCGCAATGGCAAGCCATACAACGCTTGATTCGACCGTCAACGAATCCTATCATCAACAAATTAAAACGGTTGATCTAAGCTTAAACAATTGACCTCCTAGCAAGAAGCTACTCAAAGTCTTGATTGCAAATCAACTAAGCACTGAAAAAAAGCAACAATATATTCATGAAAGCACGTATATCTAAAGGCTTAAAAAGTATTAGTGTACATTGATTGAATGGGAGCGTCTAACCTAAGAACTAAAATGATATCAATCTTTGAACGATTTATCAACTAGTATTGCACAATAAAAAATAAAAAGGGTTGCCAGAAAAAAGATTTTTTTCTGGTTTGACATCAACGCTTCATGACCGTTCAGAGCAATTGGGCTCCAAACCAGTTGATTGGAACCTGGTTGCAACTGAATAGCGATGCAACCAACGATTAACCCGTCCCCGCTGGCTAGGTGGAACCTCCTCAAGCAACTGGGTCAACTCCAAGGCGCCCAAACGTCTGAGTTCCCTCACATCCACATGCCAAAGGGCCTCAGCCTCACGGATCAAACGCGCCCAAGTTCGTACCTGCTGCCACTGACGCAGCCGAGATCGTAGTGGGTCAACAAGAAGTGAACGACTGAAAGTCCACTGCCTAGAGCGTTGATGATGGCTGGGTAAAGCATCCATATGACCACCTTGACGAGTTCAAGGCCGAACCATCCAAAATCACCAGTGGGCTTCGGAGTTCTGAAGCAAATCAGCTCTTTCCATTCCAACAAGACAGCCTCGACTCTTTTCCCATCGTTTAAGAGGGTGCAGGAAGATCAACACCCACATGCAATAAAAGGGCAATACAGTTCGCAAATCCGTTGCAGTAACGGTCTAGAAGTTTTCACATCACACTCTGATGCAATCGCAAGCTGTTCTCGATTGTGCCGTCGCTCAAGCTAGAAGTGTTGATAGCGGGCTAAGAGAAGCACATCAGTAGTTCGCGGTTAAGTCCTATGGGCCGTGCGCGCAATCAAAGAATGCATCAAGTTGTGGGTCGATTAGCTGTAGCTGAGGGTCAAGTAGAAAAAACAGGTTTAAGCAGAATTTCCTTATTTGGTTAACACTCAGCAGCGATAAAGGTTTGGTAATTTAATTTAAAATCATTATCTTTAGTTTACGGCAAACTAAAATAATATTGTGATCATGATAAAGACAAGTCATATATTGAAGACGCTTGACGTTAATCAAAGTGTTCAATGGGAAGGCTGAGCTCTATTGAGCGAAGTGAATCAATAGCAAAAGGAGGCAAGCCGAGATTGCTGCGTTAAAGATTGCAAATGGGTAGTGGAGCTACGCGAATGACATGCATTAATTTGAAACTGAACAGGAGGCAGAGAATAAATCATTGGCGCTAATTACAGCTACGTGGCAAGAACCCAGATAGGGCTTACGGGTTGGAATGGGAGTGTGGATTAATTATTGACGATAGCCCGAACAGTGCTTTATATATACATGAGCCTCTCCTATAAGGCTATCTACTATTCACATAGAGACAAAGATATCATTTTCCAGTGAAATTATTGAGGTAGTTTGCGATGGCAAAGTTAATCACGATTGCTTGGGTCCTATCGTCTTTACTTAATCCTGAAAAAGCCAGATCGGATTCAAGATCCGCAAAGACCAATTCGAGGGCCACCTTGACCTCTGGACGTTGCTGAAAATCACGAAATTCATCGGTAGCAGTACTAATCAATTCATCGACATCAGTTGATAAGCCCATTGATTGACGTTGGAGGAGATAGGCTTGTATCTGCTGATAAATTTTTGCAGAAATTGGAAAATTTCCCCATGAAGCACGCAGACTATCCTTGCTAATTGCGAACTCTTTATCCTTAGACATTTTAGGCTCCTTCAGCGATTCAATATTCAAACATACCTATCATGTGCCATATAGACGATAGATGGTTTACTGATTTAACAATAGCAGCCTATTTGTCAGACTAAGCTGAATTTTAGACTGCTCGTAAAGATTTGGCCTACAACAAGCAAAGACAATGGCTTTGTTCGGTTCTTATCAACCTAAAAGTTGAAAAGTAAAGATTGTGAGGATGTCATCAATAGACACTTTCCCTGATTTTAATCAGAATCTGCTACTTGCTTTATCTGTATGAATACAGCCTAATAGCCGAACGTGATGGAAGCTCTCTGCTATTGGGTGGAATGAGTATCTTCTTTAGGAACTATGTGTTTAGGTTTTTATTGATTAACGAAGAAGGGTTAAAAGGCTTGGCTTGAGATTGTCTAGGACCTTGATTTGCAAGTTTAAGGATAGAAGCATTAAGCTCTAACTCGGAAATTCCAATATCATCTCCGCATGTCTCGAAAATATTCGAGGCGATGAATGAAGCCATATCTTCTTTTGGAACTGCCATGACTTCTTTTAAAGCACCTGAGCGCATTAAGCTACTTATCATTTGACGCCCAGAAACTAAGGCCGCTTGATCTGCAGGGCTTCCGTCTGAGATAGCAACACAGTACTTATCGGAGAAAGTCTCGCCCACCTCCGATACCGCAGGGGATAGCTCGAAGTCGTCTGCGAAGGCTGGCGTTGGAGCTAGAACAGAAGAGAACAGAAGTATTGCAGCAAGAAAGATGGACAGGAAATACTTAGACAAATTACGCATCTGGTTCTTGACCTCTTTTAGGTCTTGACTGACTCAAAGATACCGGACTGTGGGCCAAACAACCGCCTGACAGGAGAAGCTGAAGCGATTATTGATTTAATGCTTAGCTCTAAGCAAATCTTTTCTTTCACTTTGAATGCGATTTGAACAAACTTAGGTAGTGCTGCTCATTCCACTATTTGAGCATCAGCTTGCGCAGATCAAAACAAAATGGTGGCCCTTTCAAAACCTGATTACCCTGTTCTCATTTGGAGTTTATTTGTTCACAACACCTGAAAAAATAGCGCCTTTAATTCCTGCGCTACTCCAACAGCGAGAGCACGCATAGACTTCAAGGCTGTTGCCTATATCATCAGCGACAACACCATCGATGCTGAACCAAGAAATTCAGCGGCGCATTAGCAACATTGCGGTAGTCAATCATGTTGGGGCTAAGCAAGTTGAATTAAAAGCGCTGCAGCAGCCACTAGAGATGCATTGATCAACTTTTTTCGTCGCATCAACAATGGATCATGGGTAGAAAGACCTAATGATTATTGCTTTATCTAACCGCTGATCAACCTTTAAAACCACCATGCTTATGCCAGATTAAGCTGAGTGTACTATCGGAAATCTACAATGTTGGCTGAATTCAAGACTCTTGTCGAGCTTAGCCAAGAAGGATACTTTAAAAAGCTGCTGGAATCAGTCAGGGAGTCATTAGATGTCCCAGTCACTAGTTTTAGTAACAGCACAGTTAGCAGTCAAATCGTTATTGGAATTGTCGCAATTGTAATCCTGGGTGTAATAATTTTACCCTTTGGAGCAACCGAAGCTTCTATCAAAGCTTGTCAAATCAACACAGACAAAAAACTTGTCAAGGTTGGCGGCTCTGTAATCGTTGTGATGACCTCCCTTAGTGCCATACTCTACTTAGAAGTTTTGAAGTTATATGGAGTGTTTGGCAGTAGCTAAAGATTGAGGTCTGCATCTGACTAAAGACCAGCAGGCACATCTTTAAATTTATCATTAACCTCATAAGGCATGTCTTCTTGTAAAAAAAAGCTTGTTTCTATACATTAAAGAATGCTGAATATGCTGATGGGCATCAAGTAAAGGCGCTGACTTACTTTGATTACTGAGCAAGTCTAGGTCATCTTCTACTGCAAGAAATGGAGCTGTATTGACTGCAGGAGAAGCAATTATTTTCTATCCGCAGAGTTCCGATCTCTTCAATCTACCCAAAGTATTTATTTATGAAGATTGAAAAGGGATAAGGGCACTGGAGACATTTAACTTAGATTACCCTATATCTCTTAAAATATTGCGCCTCGCTTTGCAGTTCCTTGACTTAAACTTAGCAGTCTCTTTCAACCCCATTGCATTTGAAGACATGCCTACTTAGATACCTAGGATGTGAATCCCGGTCAATTTTTTAGTTAGACAGCTACCGAGACAGTGTCCCTCAGCTGCCAAAGCATCAGGCCACGCGTCACAACCAGAAGAAGGGATAGGAATGCTATTCCAACGCATAAAGGACAATGTGGAAATCCCACTCAGCACTTAGTCAACTAATCAATTATGAGCCAGAGCTTCAAAATGTCCTCGAATAATGACACATTGATACTTAAAGGTCCGGTTTGCTGATCTCCCAATAGGGTAGCAACGCCAAAAAAATTACCCCCTAGCGTGCCTCCAAACTAGCGATGAGCTTGATCAAAATCTTCTAGCGAGCAGTCTTTCACTATTAAGAGCCGTCAAATCCATTGCATTAAAAAGGGCATCCGCGTCGGGTGCCCTCAAGTCCAGGACTCATTTTCAGGGTATCTGCGTCCTAGGACTCCTATTTGATCTCTAGCCAGGAGTGGAACATAGCGTCATGAGTCAAAACACTTGTTCTGGCTATGGGCTACATCTTTAAGATGCATCTTGCTTCACTGGTTCATGCAGGGGGTCTCTGAAGCAATAGCAACCCTTTTTGCCAGACGGAAGAACATCGATGCTATGCAGCCAAATCAAGTCATAGCAATGGTTTTTCAACTCAAAGGCCTCAGTGCGCAAGATCACAGCAATGAGTGAGTGAGATCATCACCTCCAGCATTGATCGAGGTGATGGTGTGTTGATTGGGTATAAGCAAAACCCACACACCCCCCACACCATCCAATGAACTTCAAATCCGCCCTTGCTGGTACCGCACTAGCACTGATTAGTACAACATCAGCACTGGCCATCAGCACTCCAGCCCAAGCAGCTGATGGTTGCGGTCGAGGTTGGCGCTATTCCCACACGTACCGAGGCTGTGTCGTGAAGCGCCACGTGCGACCTGTTTATGTTCCTGTATCACGCCCTTATGCCCCCATTTACCATCATTCGATCTATAGACCCGCTTATCGCAACGTCTATAGACCCGCCTATCGCAACGTCTACAGTCCCGTCTATCACCCTTATCACTTGCGTCGTAGGCCGGGAATTGGTGGTGTGATTTCGATTGGATTCTAAAATTAAACATTTTAAAATCAAACTCTTAACCCGCCTAGCGCGGGTTTTTTATTAGACAACTTTTAGGCCTCCCTAAAGATGGGGCAGACCTTTCAAAAGATCGTGGATGGTTGTCGCGGCTCAGCAAACGTAACCTGGAGAGGATTGGCTGTTGCTTATCACAGGTTCAACAACGAGTGGTTGAAAGGTCCGGTAGAAGGACCCCTCTGCCAAGTACTTTCGTCTTGCCTATTCCCATGCTGCCGGCGGCATACTTATTTGCCGCCGTTGCAGATCTGGACTTGCTTCCAATTGGACTCGAGTTGACCATCAGGGTCTGCCTTTAGTTCTTGCACAAAACGATGAAAGAATCGTGACTGTTGGGCAATCGGTTCAATCTGAATTGCGAAGTAGATAGTTGAGAAGGTTGCTAAGCCTGTTGCAAAGATCGCCAAGGAGGGATAGAGGTGAGCACGAAACATCTCGCGTGTTGTGAGCTTCTTTGCCTCGAGATCGGTCATAAGTGGTTTAGATGATCAATTGTGGATTCTCTATTTAGCTGGTTTACACACCATCGGCTTCAAAACTTCGCTCTATGTCGTGATCCAGCACTAGAGGGGCTGTTCTGACGAGGAAGTGCGATAGCCGATATAAAGACAGGTAGAACAGATAACTATGGGGCAAGATAAGATGAAAAACTAGTCAAGAACAAGAAGATCCCTCTACAAAGCGGAGGGTTTGCAAACAACCGTTGAGCTGGCCAGCAGAGCGGGAATTATCATTGAGCACTGTTAAAACCATTCAACGCGGATTACACCAACATTTTCCTTACCACAAGCAATACGATGATCCTCTTATTGCAGAAGGAAAGTCTCTATGGATAGGACGGCAGCCAATGATTCAAAATAGTTGATCATAGGCATATTCGAAAACAACTCATCAAAAGTTTAATTATGCATGATTTGTAGCTGGTTATAAAGTCAAATCTGGCAAGTCCAATAAAGGAAACCAAACTAGACCTATGTTGAATGGATTCAGAATCTCTATCAAAAGGCATTGCTATTACTTCGAAATTGCTCTCTGCATTGATTGCTCCCTTGCGAAAGTATGCTGTCTAAAGTTCAGAGCCGATGACGTACATGTTTCGCCGTCTTCACTGCAGTGTTGATTTAACTATCATTAAGATAGGAAGGTTTTCGAGCAAGCACAGAGTTGGCTATGGCCAAGCCAGTCCCCAGAATCATTGAGTTAAAATACTGCTAAAAGTTTGGTTATGTCTTGTAGACTCCAACTGAAGTGGCGCTAGAGACTCCTGAAGCCATGGCAAATGAGTCGTCCAATCATTCCGTATCTGAGCAAACTGCAAATGACTACTTCAAAGAAGGTGAAAAAAGATTTCGTTTAAAAGATTATCAAGGGGCAATTGATAGTTACAGCAAAGCAATTGAGATCAATCCAAATAATGCCATTGCATACAATAATCGAGGGAATGTAAAAGATGAACTAGGCGATTATCAAAGCGCACTGAATGATTACAATAAAGCAATTGGCATTAACAGTCTGGATGCCAGCTTTTACATCAATAGAGGTGTCGTCAAGAGACACTCAAATAACATCGAAGGGGCAATCGATGATTACACAAAAGCTATTGAACTAGATCCACAACATGCTACTGCTTATTACAATAGGGGGATTGCTAAAGATAATCTAAGCGACAACAAAGGTGCAATCTTTGATTATACTAAGGCACTTACCGTAAATCCAAGACATGCTAAATCATACTACAATAGGGCGATTAGCAAAAACAATATAAATGATATCAAAGGGGCAATTTCTGATTACACAAAAGCAATTGAGGCCATGCCGGTGTTTGCCTCTGCCTATTACAATCGCGGCAATTTAATGGAGAGACTGGGCCGAAGGCAAGCAGCGCTTACTGACCATGAGAAGGCTCTAGTAATAAAACCACAACTTCTCACTGCGATGAACGAGCTTGGTGAAAATAAAAACTTAGTTGAGAATAAGATTGTAAATGATTTGAACAATGAAGAAGACAGAAGTCAGCTAGATGCATTTAAATATTACAGCCAAGGCAATGCTGAACAAAAGCTAGGCAACAATAAATCAGCGATCGACTGTTACACCAAGGCGATAGAAGTCAATCCACACTATGCCGAGGCATACAACTACAGGGGCCTTGCTAAATACAACCTTTGTGACTATCAAGCCGCACTTGATGATTACAGCAAAGCAATTGAAATTAACTCGATATATGAAGATGCCTACATTGGTTGCGGTCTTGCAAAGTCTGCTCTAAGTGATTACCAAGGTGCAATTGTAGCCTATGAGAGGGTACTAGTCATTAACCCTAAGAATATTGCTGCCTATAGAAATCGTGGTATTGCTAAAGAATTGGAGGGAAATCTAGAGGGTGCTTGTTCTGATTGGAGGGAGGCCGCCTCTCTAGGAGATGCAGATGCTGCAGAATGGGTGAAGGCACAATGTTGTTAAGGTACGCGCTTCTGCTAACTGTGGAATCACAAAAAAGAAGCTGGGCAAAGCCCATAAATGCTTCTTTCAATTTAACGCTAAAACCGTGCTAATAACATGGCACTATCTATGATACTAAAAGAATTTCTCTTGCTGCTAGATTCTCAACCATAGTCGGGAGCTAGTTTACTATGTAGAATCAGGATAGCTTTGTTATTAGCACATGCGACGATAAGACAATTTACCTTAAACCCAGGCGGCACTTATGCAATAAGCTGCTTAAGAGACTGTATCCCTGCAAACAAAAAAATGCCGGAAACACAATCTTTCAATCAAAGCCATATTACAGTATAAATACTTATTCCTGATAGCAAGAACAGTCAACGATTACATTTGCAATCACATGCCTGAGACCCTCCTAAATGAACTAACCGATACAGTCCAACAATGTCTTGCTTGTATATCCCATCAGAATAAAGGTGAACCAAATATTGAAAAAGTTGATCTTGATTTCTGGCTTGATCCAAATTCAGTCATTTTCATGACCTCCCCTGAAACGAAGGACATCTATTGTGCAAAACTTGATGATTTGGATACAAAGAGTGAATTTCTTGAGATAATCCTAGATCAGGCTATTGTCTCTACTTTTCTAACAACTGAAGATTTAATTCTAGTACTTGCTGCTCAGGACTCACCAAATTTATATGATGTCAGGATGGCCGCTATTGATAGATCTACTGGATGTGCGCTAATTCGCACTGAGAATCTTTTTAATAAAGACATGCTGGAGCGTAATATTCTTAAGACTATTGAGGACTCCACAGAACCATCAAATCAATTCTGGCTGCATCGCTACTCCGATAATAAATCATGGCGATTTAGAAAAGTTGCCTACAAACGAATCTCGTATCCTGGCAATAATTATCAAAAACGATTTATTAGTAATTCATATCGCAGACTTCAGTCTTTTGTGTTGGATATCGAGACACATATCCTTTCTAAGTTTAATGAAGTCTAAATACAGGAGGATGACAATCCTGAACAATAATTCACCAGCCGGTTAGCTCCTTTAGTGTAATTCAAAAAGCGACACATCATTTTGTATGATCCTGATTGCTTGCTTTATTTTTTCCGGCTCTCCAAATGAAAAACAGGGGTATCCCTACAAGCATCAGACCTGCGTCTGCCAATAAGAAGTTGTTCCATAAATCCATTGGCTCAGTCCATTTTCCTACTCAATTTTAAACCAAAATAATAAAGCTTGGGGCAAAATTTCACTATTGATCAAAACAAAGACATGGAGTGTCTGAGCCGATCCCATGGCGTTGTTAGAAGGAAGATTTATTTTCATCTAGATCAGTAAAATAAATGAGTGCCCAAGACAAAACATATGAGCTGATTGGCCTGGATAACAAGACTGGCCAATGATTTAGAGATAAGTTTCACTGCCAATAGTAACTAAAGTCAGGATGAATCATGTCCCCAAACGCTTGAACGAAATCGTCAGAGATAGCAGTAAGGTTGATTATAACTCACAATTTTTCAATCTGACAAACATCATTTTCCGTTAGCAACTTACTTGAGACCATTTCAGCCCAAAACTGAGTACAAGTTTAAGTGGGCTTGATAGATGGTCTACGTCGAAAATATAGATATATGCAAGAAGAGCAAAAAAATCACTGGTCTTATATGTTCTGGTCTTGAATATCTTTGCAGCTAGACATGATTTGTGTGGTTGACTAGCAAAGCTTCCGGCAATATAAAGATTGAGGTGTTATGTAATACAACAATATCTCTTCTTACCCTCTTCCATGAACATTGAACTTATGACTAAATCAAGCAAACAGAAGTCTCGGTCCTAGGCGAAGAAATCTCTACAATCGACTTTACGACATTGCTTGCCATCCTTATTGGATCAATTAGCGAATTGAGAAGGGCCGTGTAACCATTTAGAAATTACAGGCCCTGCTCAAGATGCTATGCAGCAGCTTAGGCTTCAATGTTCTACTTTATGGATCACCGCTGATAAGGGAGTCACCTGATGAGTTGGAAAGTTGCAGATATCCCTGATCAGAAAGGAAGGGTTGCATTAGTAACAGGTGCCAATAGTGGCCTTGGTCTTGAGACGGCCAAGGCATTGCTTAACAAGGGCGCCAGAGTCATTATGGCTTGTCGCTCACTACCCAAAGGTGAAGCTGTACGCCAAATTATTCTCGAGAGCAATGATTCCACAAAGCTTGATCTGATTGAGTTGGATCTCGCTGATTTAGCGAGCGTTAGACGTGCAGCTGAGCAGGTAGAAAGCCAATACAGCCGAGTGGACCTGCTAATTAACAATGCTGGAGTGATGGCTACTCCACAGACCCTCAGCAAACAGGGTCTGGAGCTTCAGTTCGCCGTTAATCATCTTGGCCACATGGCATTGACATTAAAGCTCCTACCCTTACTCGCAAAGCAACATGGAGCAAGGGTTGTTACCGTTACCTCTGGCGCACAGTACATGGGTCGAATCGCATGGGACGATCTTCAAGGGATCAAGCACTATGACCGCTGGGCTGCCTACTCCCAAAGCAAACTTGCTAATGTGATGTTCGCCTTAGAGCTCGACAAGCGAGTGCGCAAGGCAGCAAGTGGGATCTCATCATTGTTGGCACATCCAGGTCTTGCACGCACTAATTTGCAGCCTAAATCTGTTGCTGCGAACAAATCCTGGCCGGAAGGCCTTGCTTATCGGTTAATGGATCCCATGTTTCAGAGCGCTGCAATGGGATCCCTACCGCAATTACATGCTGCAACCGCGCCAACTGCTCAAGGCGGCGAACAATACGGACCTAGATTTAACTTTAGGGGTTACCCAAAGCTTTGCCGCATTGCCCCGTTGGCACTTAGGGAGGAAGACCGTCAAAGGCTTTGGAGCATCAGTGAAAAACTTTTAGAGATTTGAACATGCCATTAACAAGTATTTTAACGCTTTCCTTGGTTTAATCTGTCACTTTTGACTCTCACAGCTATGATCTAAAAGCAGTGAATTCCGCCCATGCCTGAAGAGCCAATTGAGAATCCTTCAGACAATCCAGCCATTGAGCCTGAGGCTGATGAAAAAGTAGAAGCTGAAAAAACTATTCAAATCCCAGAGGGCTCTAGGGTGGTGACAATCATTATTGACAAAGGAGAGGTGACTGAAAAAGTGTATCAATCACCTGATGGAGATAGGATAATCGTGAAGTACTAAAAACATTCTAATCGCACTCCCTAAAGTATCAATCCTTGAATCTCAATCAGGGAAATATTAGTGGCCATTTCAAAAGGAATAGATGTACTTCCAAAATCATAGCTATCCAATGAATTCTTAGGCCATAGCTTCTTGAAAGCAATGGCAATCAAGTTTGCTGCCAGAAAGTGACAGAAGCCAATGCTTTGGCTTGATTCAATTAAGTGGATCACCGATATTTACCAGCAAGTTAAATAGCTTCTTTAATTAATCTGGATCCAATGGTATTTGCTTATAAGCCAGCGCTGTTCGCCGAGCCAGCTTTAGGAAAGGATATATTAGCCTCGAGCGAAATGGTGAAGACATCAAAGTCTTAAGAACAGATAATAGCGGAGCGGATGGTTCCATTTTTTTACATAGCCACTGAATGGCCTCAGCCCCATGAAAAGCCTCATCACCTACGATTAATATGGCTCCATCACTGAGATCTAAGCCTCGAGATTTTAAATTATCTCGTAAAGGCTTTTCTGCTCGTCCATCACATATCTCCAAGCCCTGAATACCACTACGTAACTCACTCAATTCTGCAAAGTGGAGACAAAAAGGACAGCCGCCATCATAGATAAGTAACGGAATTGATGAGTAGTTTTTAAACAATGGTGTTTGCAGTTTCATGCATTCATCTGAAGTTCGTGATTGAGGAGGCGAAAGGTCATTACCCAGAATCTTATCTATCTGCTGAATTATCTTAGTCCGATTCTTTAGGCACTTCGAGAGTTCCAACTCGAAGCCTCAACTGTTCTAAAAGCATGACAGGGTCAAAAAGGATCGGCAGCAGATGAGGGCTATTGACTTCGCGGAAGAACAAGATGCCTGGGAGTTCCGGTAAGAACATTCGCCAGGCCAGCCAATTGGCAAATGGGAAGCGACGTATCTCCTCGTCTACTCGCCATATCACGAGATCTTTGTCGGTTAATTCCAAACGCAGCAGATAGGCTTGCACCAGCAAAAACACTGCGAATCCACACACCACAATCGTCGCCCAAGGATGGAGAGGGAGCGGTAGCATTGCTAGGCCAATAACGTAAACCAATACGGGTAAGCGGATGCTTGGTTTGAGAATTACGCTCTGGCTTTGATCAGGCTGGCTTTCAGGTGTCGATGACATTACTACTGAACGGAGGTTGTTATTAGGTTTTTGCCTCTACCTCTTTTTAGATGAGTTTCTGTAAAAAGAGTTTTAGAAGGTTTTTTTCGTTATGATTTTAAGCTCCATCGTCAGCAGACTGAGAGCTTATGAAAGCTCAGCCACATCCTCATTCTCCTAGGATTAACAACGGGATGTCAGCAGTGTTCTGGAAGGGAGCGGAGCTTGCAACAACAAATCGAAAGTGTTTTTTGGGCTTAGCTCTTTAGTCGGGTGCGTTCTTCGCGACTTAGCCACAACAAGATCACCACCAGGATTGGCATTAAAAAGTCTGTAAACAAGATTGTTCCAACATTGGAGAGAGCATCATTGGACTGGACAACCAGCTAATAAACATGCCCGAGCCCATCGGCGAAAAACCAGCTGGCATAGGCAACGATCGAGGCCACCAAATAGTCACGGCTTCGCCGCCAGAAGCTACTCAAACCAAGGCCCTCAATGGTGAGATTGGCGAATGCCACTTCATTCTGGAATGGGCTATTAGGCCAGCCGATCTGCTCGGCGATGAACTGGCCAAACGCTATATGCATTGCGAATCCAGACAGTCCCCCTAGGCCCATGACCCAAAAGGCGATCCAGAGCAGGGTTGCTTCCGACCAGCGACTGACGTTCCAACTACGGCGAACCTGCAGGGCCCCGCATAGCAAAGCAATCAATGCGGTCTAAAGATCGATATGGCCAAAGATCAAACGGACCAAGTGATTCATCGGATCAATTATTGTCTTAAGGGTTTTTGAAAAGCATGTTGAGAGAATCTTTTAGAGGGATATAAGCCCAAAGAAGCAAACTTCTGCATTTCAAGATCGTTTACCAAGACTGCAACCGTCTATGGATTGATTGATCTGATAGCCATCGGTTTGATGGAACTCTTTTCAGCCAAGCTCCTTGGCGAAATGGTGAAACACAATGTTGAACCCTTGTTTTGCATAAAAGCGATGGGCCCCAAATCGCTCTAGGCCTGCATCTAGATGGATCTGTCTGCAACCCGCATCCATTGCGATCGCCTCCAAGTAGCGCAACATCTGAACTGCCAGACCCTGGCCCTGATAGGTGGAGTTGGTCACAAGATCTCCCAGATAGAAGTAGGTGCCAAGCGATAGGGAAGAAGCCAAGCGATATCCCGCCAGGACTGCCAATGAAGAGGGTTGCTTCTGATCAGTTGGATTGAGGTCTTGAAAAAGACCCAAAAGCACGTAGCCATGGTCATTGCGTTGCAGCCCAAGACGGCTGATGAAATCAGCTTTGCCGAGTTTCGGATGAAGGTGGCGGATCAGGCCATAGGCCTCGTTCAACTCCGAAGGGGTGTTGAGTTCATGGATCATCAACCGACTCAGTTGTTTGTTATTGCACCGTCCCATCTTGCAAGGCTTCCTTGCTCAAACAACGTCGTTAAGGTCAGACATAGACAGAAGAAAAAAGCATGGCCCTGCATCGTTCCAATCCCCTCTCCAACGATCTGGAAGAACATGCCATTGGGAAAACCGTTGATGCATTGGTCTCACCATTACCACGCGCGACTTTTCCGCAAGAGTGCCGTCCTGCATTGACAACATTTAATTTGCTCAAGGAGGAGTTATTGCTTGACGGCAACAGCAAACAAAATCTGGCCACCTTCTGTCAGACCTATGAAAGCCACCAGGTGGCTGATCTAATGGCCCTCGCGGTTGACAAGAACCTGATCGACAAGGACGAATATCCCCAAACCGCAGAGATTGAACGCCGTTGTGTTTCGATGATGGCTGATTTGTGGCACGCCCCCGGTGAAGCTGTGGGCTGCTCCACCATCGGTAGCAGTGAGGCCGCCATGCTGGGTGGCTTGGCTGCGAAATGGCGTTGGCGTGAACATCGCAAAGCGGCAGGTCAGTCGATCGATCGCCCCAACATGGTTTGCGGCAGTGTACAAATCTGCTGGACGAAATTTGCCCGCTACTGGGACGTTGAGTTGCGGGAGGTGGAGATGACCTCCGGCGAGCTCTGCATGTCTCCAGAACGAATGCTGAAGCAAGTGGATGAGAACACCATCGTTGTGGTGCCTACCCTGGGCGTCACTTATCACGGCCTGTATGAAGACGTACAAGCCATCAGTCAGGCCCTCGATGAGCTGCAACAGCGAAAAGGACTCGACATTCCTATCCATGTGGATGCAGCCAGCGGTGGCTTTCTTGCTCCTTTCTGTGCCCCTGATCTAGCTCCCTGGGATTTCCGTTTGCCGCGCGTGAAGTCAATCAACTCCTCTGGCCATAAGTTCGGCTTAGCTCCTCTGGGTGTGGGTTGGGTTCTTTGGCGTGAGTCCAGTGATCTACCGGAAGGATTGGTTTTCCATGTGAGTTACCTAGGAGGCGATATGCCAACGTTTCAGATCAACTTCTCGCGGCCAGCGGGGCAGGTGATCTCCCAGTACTACGACTTTGTCCGCCTAGGTCGCGATGGTTATCAAGCCATCCATGGAGCGAGCTATGCCAATGCTCAATATGTTGCTCAAGAACTCAAAAAGCTAGGCCCATTTGAGTTGATACACGATGGCAACCCAACGCGTGGCATCCCCACTGTGGTATGGAGATTGCGAGCCGGCCAAGAGCTTGGTTTTAACCTTTACGACCTCTCTGATCGACTGAGATTACGTGGTTGGCAAGTGCCAGCTTATCCATTCACAGGTGAGCTTGCTCATCAAGCCTTTCAGCGGATCTTGGTAAAACGCGATTTCTCACGTGAAATGGCTGATCTCCTACTTACCGACATCCGCAACGCCATAACTCATTTCGAGAGTCATCCTGTAAAGATCAGTCTTAACGCTACTGAAGCAGCGTCTACTAATCATCTCGGCCGTTCAATGGTTGAATGCCTTGATGCGCATGGATGATGCCCCCCCATTGGGGGCTTTGAATTTAAAGCGGGAGCATCCTCCAAACCTTCAGTCGCATTATTCGAGTCCATGGGGCACGACAGCTTGGCGGCAAGATGTTCCTGTTAGCGACAGACCCCATGATTTAGAAGCTCATTCACGTTGGGGGCTGTGGACAAGTCGTCGTCTGCGAAAAGGCCATGGACCGCTGGATCAAGGAAAGTATCGAGCCTTGGCTCCGAAGCATATGGTTCAAGCATTACTGCGTGGGAAAGACGTCCATCGTCTTGAAGTGAGAACGGCCGTGGCGTTCATCATTGGTCCGCTGTTGTTCGTTATTGGCAGTGTTTTGCTGATGAGCAAACTTGGCTCGGGTGCAGCGCTCTTGGCAATTGGCTCCGTTTTTTTTACGGCAGGAGGTTGGTTTCAGTTGGAACAGGCTTTGTTGGTGACCCGTGGTTTGCTCAATCGGAAGCAGCGCTGGGGCTGGTGTGGAATTTGGTGTGCGCTAACCCAAAGCATTGGCACCGTTCTTTTCAACATGGAGACATTTTCAAGCTGGGGGTTGCCTGCGCTGAATGGAACACCATGGCTAATGCTGGAGGTTGCTCCCAACATTCTCGGGTCCGTGCTGTTTGTTATTTCGGCGATCTTCGGTCTTCTTGAGGTAGGTCATGGCCGTCTCTTCGTCATACAGCCGCACCATCTTGGTTGGTGGGTGGCTGTTATGAATGCCCTCGGATGTCTGTGGTTTATGCAAGCAGCTATCGCTGCTATCCCTGTAGATTTATCCATAGCCGCTGTGCTTAATCCTCAGGTTGCGATCCGAGCAACCTTATTGGGAGCCTTAGCTTTTACTGCTGTAGGTGTGCTGAGCCTTGCCGAGTGTAGTGAGGATGAGGTTAAGAGCTAAAATTGCATTTAGGAGAGTCTTATCTCTTTGCTGATGATCAATAAAGCTTGTCTTACGACATACAAATCAACTCCTCACTAGAAAATCAAGGGAGTTTTACTTTGAAATAATAGGTTTCTATTTCCAGAATGCCCCTATTAAGAAAATCTTCGTGCTCATCTAAATATCCTATGGAGTTTCAGAATTGTCTTTGTGAGAAAACACTCATCTGTACAACTCCTACATCCTGGGGGATGGGATTAGGGCCCCAAGGGATAGCAGAAATCGAATACACGTACAGGCCTGCGGGTGGATTCGTCATCACATTGAAAGCCACAGTGACCTTGGATCCGGGTGGAACAGCTTCCTGAAAGTTGATAGCGATCGATCGATTGCCGTCCTCAAAATTGGCTGATGCCGGTACAGAGGATCCAACCTGACGTGGCATTCCTAAAAATGCCTTTGGTTGAATAGGACCATAATAGAAAGCAGGCTGGACACCTCGAATCTGTTTTAAGCTGATTCCGCCGAGACCAGCATCTGCTCCTTGTGGTAACTCGATCACGAAATAGAACTTTGCTCCACCTTCAAATGCATAGTTGCTGTAGTTAATTAATTTTGCCTTAGTCGGCACTGCCACAAAAGATGTCTGACCATTGATCTCAAGCGCTGGCGTATGGATTGGGAACAGCAAAAACGCCGCAGCCAATGCTGAAGGAATCAGTTGCATCAGCTCGTCAGGAAAGGCTTGGGATTCTGATCAAAGCGATCGTAAATCGGAATTGGAGCTCCCATCTCAGGGCTATCGAGCTGGGCTGTTTGTTCAAGGGCTTGGCGCAGCCGTCGAGCTGATAGCAGTGGCATGTCTCGCGGGACTGAGATGCGATCCCTGAGGTAGCGCAATCCTCTAGCACTACCAGGATCTGGTGAGCAAGAGGCCCCTAAAGCCATTCGTGTGAGCGTGGCCCTTAAGGGTTGATCGAAGCGAATAGCTCCAAGCGGGTTGAGTTCCAAAAGGCGTTGGTGATGCTTCAACACCCTTGACAGAGCAAAACCCTCGGGCCGCGTCTTTGAGTTATCGGGATCAGCCCAGCAGGTTTCCAATTCCGCAAGGCCTTCACCACAATCAATAGCTTCTGCCAGTTCTTGTTGTTTTGGATTAGGTGCAACCCAGCATCCACCCATCTGAGGCGGCAAGTCGTGGGCATGGGTATGGAAGTCACCCTGCGTACCTCGATACACCTCCAATTCTTCGAGGGCCTGAAACCACTTGTGGATGGCGGGATGTTCTTCCCGCAGGCTAAAACCTTTGTAATACGCCAATGAGGCATTCATCCTTTCGACATAGGGGATAAACACCACATCAGCGCTTCCTGGACATGGGCTGGTTGGTGTATTGCTAGCTGGATCCAGCCAAGGTCCTTGTTCTGCTGACAGCTGGTGTTCCATCATCCGAGCTTTGATCTGGAATTGTTCTCGGCAAGCCTGTTCCTGCCTCTGATTCAATCGAGCTGTGCAAAGCCACCGACACCAGGCTCCAAAAAGTTGCCGTTCCAGATCTCGCAACTTAAGGGTGCGCGGTTCCTCCAACTGATGACCTAGAGGACCAAATGCATGCTCTAGAGCTAACAAGATCTGATCACTTTCCATGATTAAGCGACCATCAAGCTCGAGGGCAGGAAGCATTCCTGAAGGCACTTTTTTCTTGAACCAGGCTTCCTTTTCCCCATAGCAGCGCATGGTGACTTTGCGAATCCTGTAGGGGATCTGCTTCCATTCGAGCCAAAGCCACACCTTCTGGCAGTAGGGGCACCAGGCGTGATGATCCCGATAAAGAGTGACCCTTAAAGCTTTTTCAGATTGCCCAAACAGGCGCAAGGTGGCTTGGGCATTGGTGGGGCCATTGATTCGATCAGCCTCCGGCACTGTTAGCTCTGCTAAGGCCTGCCAGTCAAGAGCTTTTGTCGACGCTGCAGGAGGCATAAATCCTTGATTTGAAGCCGCATCATCATGCCTGTTTCGAGTGCCTTTAGGTGCTTAGGCAAGAGGTTCTCGATTCAAATCAAATGACCAACCATTGATTTTGGATAAGCCAAGAGTGTCCGCCAATGCTCGATTGCAGAGAATCCATAACTCGTCGTTTTGAATGAGTCATGACAGGTTTACTGATCATTGTCGTCACGATCCCTGAGTAATCCTGGCGTTGCTTTCTTAAGGAGTTGACAATGGATGCAGTGATCCTCGTCTCTTGGAGCATCCTTTTGATCTGATCGTGCTTGGCGCTGGCTCTGGCGGACTAGCCGCTGCTAAGCGAGCCGCAAGCCATGGTGCCAAGGTCGCCATCGTTGAAGGTGACCGTGTTGGAGGGACCTGCGTCATTCGCGGCTGTGTACCGAAGAAGCTATTGGTCTACGGATCTCTTTATCGGGAACAGCTTGAAGTTGCCCCCAGTTTTGGAGTTGAGTTGAGTGATGCACGGATCAATGCGGGGGTGTTGCTAGCCAATGTGCGTCAGGAAGTGGATCGTCTCAATGCTCTTCACATTGACCTGCTAGCCAAAAACGGTGTTGAGCTTGTGACGGGATGGGGGAGTTTTACGAGCCCAAACAGCGTGGCTGTCTCAAGGAACGGAGCCATCGATGCTTCACAGGAACTTCACGGCGATCACATTCTGATCGCGGTCGGTGGGCGTCCCCATCGTCCTGATATCCCAGGTGCGGAGTTGGGCTGGGTTAGCGATGACATGTTCATGCAAAGCAGCTTCCCCGACCGAGTGGTGGTGGTGGGGGCTGGATTTATTGCCTGTGAATTTGCCTGCATCCTCCATGGCCTTGGCGTCGAGGTCATCCAACTGGTGCGAGGGGATCACTTGCTGCGTGGCTTTGATCGGGAGCTCTCCAGTGCAGTACAGGATGGAATGCAGGGGAAGGGCATTGATCTTCGTTTTGGAGAAAACCCAGCCGCTCTAAAAGGCCAACCTGGTGATCTCGTCTTATCAACCCAGAGTGGGGAACGCTTCTCTTGTGGGGGGGTTCTTCTTGCTACAGGACGACGACCCTTTTTGCAAGGACTCAACCTTGACGCTGCTGGGGTTGTTTTAGAAGGTCGACGTATTTCAGTGGATGCCAACCAATCCACAAATATCCCTCACATCTTTGCTGTTGGTGATGTAACAGACCGCATCAACCTCACCCCTGTGGCAATCGATGAGGGCAGGGCATTCGCCGACAGTGTTTTTGGACAGAAACCCCGCCAGGTCAATCATGACCTCGTTGCCAGTGCTGTCTTCAGCCAACCAGAGCTAGCCACAGTTGGGCTCACTGAAGAGCAGTCGATTGATCGCTATGGCAAAGATCAGGTCAAGGTCTACCGCGCCCGCTTCCGATCCATGGCTCAGGCCTTGCCAAAGCGAGGACCACGTTGTCTTCTCAAGTTAATTGTGGATCGCAACACTGATCGAATCCTTGGTTGTCACATGGTGGGGGAACATGCTGCCGAAATTATTCAGATGGCATCAATCGCACTAGCAATGGGTGCTACAAAGGCAGACTTTGATCGCACCATGGCATTACATCCCACGGTTTCTGAGGAGTTTGTCACCATGACTTAGGGAGTATTGCTGAAGATAAATTCCATACATCCTTTTAGTTGGTCAATTACGCCATTTGAGTGGTCCAGGCAAGGCCTTAGGGGATCTGCTACGGCTCGGCAAACAATGATCTTGGCGATGTATATGTTCTGATGTTCGTGTCACATGATATCGGTATCTTCGCATCAGTTGACTCGATTAGTCTCCATCTTCAGCAGGATGTTTGCTAGATCAATCAACACTATGAGTTATTCGTTCTCTGCGCAGTTGACGCCAATACAACAAGGCTTGAAGCACAATCATCACAAGAACAATCGGTAGAACAATGCAGAGCATTGTCAATCGAAATCCATCCTGCCAAGTGGGTAGGGTGCGGGGGAGAACTTGATCGATCACATAAAAAACGTAGAGCCCTACGAGGATCCCTCCTTCAAGCCGGCTAATTCGTCCCCTGGTCCAAAAAATTGGCATGCAGGCAAGCGTGGTGAGCACCATCACAGGTAGATCTCGCTCAATGATCAAGCGATCGACTTGCAGCCCAGCCCCACCAGAGATCAAGGCACAACTGCTCAGGACCAGAAGTTGATTGAGCAAGCTGCTGCCCACCACATTGCCAATCGCAAGATCTGTGCGGCCTCGTAGAGCAGCCACCAAAGATGTGAACAATTCCGGCATTGAGGTGCCAGCAGACACGATCGTGAGTCCGATGACGGTCTCACTCACTCCTAAGAGTGAAGCAGCATCGCTTGCCCCTTTAACCAGCTGGTTCGATCCGACGGTCAACAACAGGATGCCAATCAAAAGGCGGATACAAGCTTTGATCCAACCGCCATTGGCAGTTTCGCTATTGATCTGCGGCTCAGCCTCCTCCATTCCATCCGGTTCCTCCCGGGCCGTACGGATTTCCCATACAGAATTGATCACGAGAGCTATCAAGAGGGCTACTCCGGCCTGCCATGTCACACGACCTGATGAAGCCATTCCCCATACGGCTGCAGACACCGCTAGTAGCAGAGGAACATCACGTCGCACTAAACGACTCTCCACCCTGAGTGGCAGCACAAGGGCACTGCTGCCGAGCACCACCATCACATTAAAAATATTGCTACCAACCACATTGCTCACGGCCAGGGCATCGGAGCCCTTGAGCACTGAACTCACACTGACGAACAGCTCCGGGGCACATGTGCCCAAGGCCACCACAGTGAGACCGATCACAAGTTCAGGTATACCGAAGATCAGTGCAAGGGCGACGGAACCCTGCACAAACAGTTCTCCGCCCCCAAACAACAGGCCGATTCCTGCCAGCACTTGTAAAGCCGGTTCAAGGAATTGCGGCATGTGATCCGAACGGACTAAAGGGATTCTGCATCTGAACGCAAACCCTGACCCTCTCTCTCAAAAATCATGGTTGCTTGCGTAAGACGATCTTAAGGTTTTGGTCTTCATACTTGCAAGATTCGCTGTTGCTCAATCGAACCAACGCTGATTTTCAGATGTCTCTCTACTTAGAAAGCGTAACGCTGCAAAAATGCTTCTATCGATGATCTTGATTTTCGCTTCTTGCTCTTCTGCGCTGGCCAAGGCTCTCTCCTGAGAACACAATGTCATTGTCTGTCCTCAGGAATGACTGAGTCATAACGTCAAAAACATCATCTTTGGGAGCACTCCCTGAAAGGGTGTATCACAGCAAATTTATTTTTGGGTCTTGCTTCGGTGCTGAAATCTCTACACCTCATTCTGGGTTGATGGCTTTGGATTCTTTGCCCGACCAACTCATTTTGCGTCAACCGGATGACTGGCATGTCCATCTGAGGGATGGTGCCATGCTGCATGCGGTTCTCGGCAGCACAGCTCGGGTGTTTCGACGAGCAATCGTGATGCCCAATCTCAGGCCACCGATCACGAGTGTAGAAGCAGCAAAAACCTATCGCGACCAGATTTTGGCAGCCCTTCCTGATGGTGTTCCGTTTACGCCATTGATGACGGCCTACCTCAACGAGAGTTTGGCTCCAGATGTTTTAGAGCAAGGGCATCAACAGCATGTTTTCATCGCCGCCAAGCTTTATCCAGCCCATGCCACAACTAATTCCGAGCAGGGAGTCAGTGATCTAAGAGCGATTAACTCACTTCTAGAGACGATGGAGAAAATTGGGATGCCATTGCTCGTTCATGGTGAGGTGAGCGATGTCGATATCGACATTTTCGATAGAGAAGCCTTTTTTATTGAGCACCACCTGGCACCACTAATAGCGCGTTATCCAAATCTTCGTGTAGTGATGGAGCACATCACGACGCAAGAGGCAGTTCAGTTCGTGGAAACAGGTGGACCGAATTTGGCAGCCACTATCACTCCTCATCATTTACATATCAACCGCAATGCAATGTTCCTCGGTGGTTTTCGTAGTGATTTCTACTGCTTACCAGTAGCCAAGCGTGAACGCCATCGACTCGCCCTGCGTCGAGCAGCGACAAGTGGCAAACCATGCTTTTTCCTTGGCACTGATTCGGCACCACACCCTCGCTCTGCAAAGGAGAGTGCTTGTAGTTGTGGTGGCATTTTCAATGCTCATTATGCGATGGAAAGTTATGCCGAAGTCTTTGAGCAGGAAGGAGCACTTGATCGTCTTGAGGCCTTCTCCAGTGAATACGGTCCAGCTTTCTATGGCTTGCCCCTCAATAACACCTCAATCAAACTGATACGACGAGCTCATGTTGTACCAGCTACTTTTAGCGGACAAACGAACGCAGATTCTTCCGAACACTTAGTTCCATTTCATGCTGGCGAACTGTTGGGCTGGTCTGTTTCGGTTGATTGATAAAGCACGCATCGGAGCGCATTAATTGCACCATTGCTCGACCTGGCAATCAAGGATCCGATTGGGGTCTGGCTAGCAACTTGAATCTCTACACAAATGGGGAAAATATTTGGCTCGTTGCCATGATCACCAGTGGGGGCAGGGGGACTTGAACCCCCACGTCCTTTTCAGGACAAGCGATTTTAAGTCGCTTGCGTCTACCAATTCCGCCATGCCCCCGGCAATGGCTGGGCCAAGGCCCGCAATGGCATCCTAGATTTACACGAAGCAGTTTGCTGACAGTGTTTCTACAGGCCGTCACCAGTCCAATCTCGATCAACTCGCTGATGGTGCTCGCTGCCTATGCCTTGTTAGGCGGCCTCTATTTGATTGTTGTCCCTTTGCTCCTCTATTCCTGGATGAACAGACGGTGGCACTGTATGGGCAAATTCGAGCGTCTAAGCGCCTACGGAATGGTGTTCCTATTCTTTCCCGGTTTAATTCTATTCGCGCCTTTTTTGAATCTTCGCCTTAATGGTCAAAGAGAGGTTTGAACATATGACGCGTGCCAAGGTCATTCAGCTGGGCTTTCTTGTTTTGATACTCGGGGGCATCGCTTACAGTGTATTGAGATTTGCTGGCCTGGATAGTATTTCTGCCGGTATCGCTGCTCAATCACTTCTTGTTGTGGTTGTTGTCGCATGGACGGGATCATATCTACTTCGAGTGGTTTCAGGGAATATGACCTTCATGCAGCAACGGCGACGTTATCAACAGGCCTATGAAAATCTATCAGCTGCTGAACTTCAGACTCGCTTCGATGCATTACCTGATGCTGAGAAAGTTTCCTTACTGAAGGATATTGAGGATGAAAATCCTAAGCCACAAGCCCCCTCTGACCCATAGGTTCTAGGGCGTTTGCCCCCCTCACGCCTTCTTCTAATGATTGCTATGGCAGATTTCTTGGCACCTAAATCCAATACACAAGCCACAATCAGCAGTCGCTTCCAACGAGTACAAGCTGAGGGACGCCTTGCACTCATGCCTTTCCTAATGGCTGGTGATCCTGATCTGGCAACCACTGCTGAGGTATTGCTCAGCCTGGAGCAATCTGGCGCGGACATGATCGAGCTGGGCATTCCCTATAGCGATCCTCTCGCCGATGGTCCGGTGATTCAGGCAGCTGCTTCTCGAGCACTGGCTTCTGGTACGACACCAGCTCGGGTCTTGCAGATGTTGATTGACTTGCGGGGCAAACTTTCCATTCCTGTGATCCTGTTCACCTACACCAATCCATTGTTCAACCGGGGCATGGAGCGTTTCTGTGATGAAGCGGCTGAGGCTGGAGTTGCCGGTCTTGTGGTCCCAGATCTTCCACTTGAGGAAGCTGAGCGTCTTTCTCCCTTGGCTTCTGCTCGTGGACTTGATCTGGTTCTTCTGGTGGCTCCTACTACACCTGCGGAGCGTATGGCAAGGATTGCAGAAAGCAGCAGGGGATTTACCTATTTAGTAAGCGTGACGGGAGTTACTGGAGAACGTTCTGTCATGGAGGAACGTGTTGAATCCTTGGTGCAGCAACTCAAATTGTCCGGCTCCAATCCTGTAGCAGTCGGATTTGGAATTTCTGGGCCTCAGCAAGTACGGCAGGTGCGAAGTTGGGGTGCTGATGGAGCCATTGTTGGCAGTGCTCTAGTGAAACGAATGGCTGCTGCGGCTCCTGGATTTGTTGCTCAAGAAGCGGGTCTTTTCTGCAAGGAGCTGCGCAACGCTGCTGGATGAGTTTTAACTTGGTCATATCTATCATCCTGCCTTAAGACATCAACAAAAAAAGCCCTGGAAGATTTCCAGGGCTTGCGTGATTCAAATGAGGTTGGAACGATCTTCTCTGAATCTCCCTTAGCTCAAAATATGAATCAATCTTCGTCTTCGTCGCTTCCTCCAGCGGGAACTAGGCGAATCTGCTTGCGTCCAAGCTTGATTTCAAACTCATCACCAGGCTTGAGATCAAGTAAGGCTGTATAGGCCTTGCCAATCAATAGATTGCCATTGCCCTGAACAGTAGCTACATAGCTAAGCTTGCGTCCACCCTTACCGATACCTGCAACACCAGTTATTCCAAGGCTTACACCTTTAGCTTCTAGTAGAGCTTCGTAGAAAGCAGTGAAATTAAGGCGTTCTCCACCATCCTTCTTCGTGGAGACATAGCCACAGGCGCGAACAAGATCGGATTTGCTGACATCACCCAGGTCTTTGACTTTCGTGAGGAGGTCGCTGCCGGTGAGCATGATTTGTAAAACGGAAATCTACTTCAACAACATAGCGTTTAGTTACCCATTTGTGCCATCCTTTAAGAGACAAATTTTAGCGATGAGTTTTACGCTGCAGACATGGCACGATTTGTTCTTTGGGGTACTTACTGCGAGAACGCACTTGAAAAGCGAAGCCCTTTTCGTGAAGAACACCTCAATAGGCTTACCACTCTTAAGAAACAGGGCATTCTGATCACTCTTGGTCCAACAGAAGGGAGCACTCATGTTTTTGGGATTTTCGAAGCCGCAAGTCTTGATGTTGTTAGGAAGCTTCTAGAGCAAGACGTTTACTGGAAGGAAGGAATATGGACCTCTCTTGAGGTTTACCCTTGGGTCCAAGCATTCTGAGCTTGAGCCCATATCCAGGCCGCCACGAGCTGATCTCCACTATCGCCGAGAACATCCTCATAGCCAGACATTTGCCCGATTCCTTCTCGAGCCACTCTGGCGATTGCTTGAGGATTATCTAGACCATTGCGCTCTAGTGCTTTGAGCCTAAGGGTTTTGTTACGTCGAATGATATTGCCACCATTTACATGACACCCTGAACAGTGTTGCTTGAATAACGATCCTCCAGCATCGGCATCCAATGCAATGGTGCCAATAGGATGGATCAAGAGTGTAGAGATCAGGATTAATAATCCTGCAGTTTGGCCCCCAAGTTCAAATACAAATCGCCTCAGACGAATCTGTAGGTTCATGCAATCATCAGCAGTAACGCCTCAGTCTGCCGTAGGGATCTGTTGTGATCTGCTGATACCGCTTTAACAGTTGCGCATGAGCTTGGCATCCTCGTGAAAGAGAGGACTGGGCTATCACAAAGGCCTAGAGTAGGTCTTGAGCCGAATCAACTGCTGTTCACTGCTCTCATAGGCTGGCTGATGTAAGGCATGGAAATAGGTTGTGAATCCTGTTCAAAGGTTTTCACGGTTGAGTATTTCTATGCGTGTTGTGATGATCAAAGCGGATGAGGCAACCAAAAAAAATTTCGCTGATGCCTTGAACAATTTGTTGTCAGCATCATTAGTTGGAAATGTATTCTGGAGAAGTGGATGGCAGAACAGGATCTCTACCGATTCCTCGACAAGGTGCAACAGCTTCAAAAAATGATTCAGTCGCTAGAAACTGTCCCTGGCCGACGAGAGCTGCTAGCCGCTTGTGGAGATCACAACCAAGTTGTGAAGTTAGCTCGATCTTGGGGCTTCGAGATTGGACGCCGTTGGGGTGAACTTGAGCCTGTCGAGCAGCTTTCTTCCGATGCCAATCTACTAACGCGGCCATTACCTCCACAAGGACAGGAAGAACAGCATCTTCTCCACGCTGGTTCAAATTGGCGCCTAGAACTAATTCTCTCTTGTGCTGCATCTAGTCCAGAGGGATTCTGGTATGACCAGACTGATCACGAATGGATTGTGCTAATGAAGGGGAGTGCACGAATGCAACTGAAAGATCCCGATGCGTGGGTTGATCTCAGCGTTGGAGATCACCTGCATTTGGCACCTCACCGTCTGCATCGACTGGAACGAACTGATCCTCATCCTGGGACAATTTGGTTGGCTTTGTTCTGGAACGAGCAGAAAGGGCCGGATCAATTGTCGCTCTCTTAACCAGCCAATAAGCCCCGGCCAAAGCAATCGAGGCAATCCCCAGTCCAGCCAGTAACTGAGGTTTATCATCAGATCCTGGTGGCAACACGATCACTTTGCGCGCCACGGCTGTCAGCGCTGTAACAAGCACCAGCTCAATCTGTACCACGTGGCGGCGGAGATAACTGGTGACGTTCTGAAGCACTTCAAGAGCAATCAGCACAGTTAACAGATCACCAAGAACCTTGATTAAGTCATCCCCAAGCCAGCTCTGCTGTGAATCAACGAACAATTCATTGCCAACATTCACGATGAGCTGTATCAATGCCGCAATGATCACAACAACGGTGATCACTGTGAGAACCTTGACAATTACTCTTTCTCCCCAATCCACTAGATTGAGGAAAGAAGGCGTTGCCCGCTTGAGACGGCGCAAGGCGGATCTCAGTTATTGAACGGATTGTAGGAAGGCCGAGCCGGGGTATCGCCGCTGGGATTTTCAATCTTGGTATCGCAGGTAATGGATCCATCCGCCTCTTCAATGCAGTTGTTGGGCACGACTTTGCTGTTCTCACCTGTACTGCTGTTCGGTCCAAGTAGCCAACCCTCCGACTGTGCCTGCAGGCTTAGAGGAGCAGCTAATTGCAGACTGGCAGTCATTCCTAGGCAAGTCACAAGTAAGGGCAAACGCATGATGAAACAGTCATTCAGATCCACTTTGCCTGTCATCTGGTTCAGCTGCCGCAGTCGTCGCGGATTTCTTGCAGAAGTAGGTCTAGTTGGCTGAAAGGATCGGCATCTTTTTGGTTGTTGGATGGAGATGATGCATTCGTTCCAACCCATTCCGCTTCAATTTCACATAGACGTGCCGCCACCCGTGGTATTCCTCCCAGGCGATGTTCACGTTCCAAGACCTCAAGCAAGGCTGGCATGCGAGTCGATACAGCCTGAAGGCTTCGACGCAGATCTGCCTGGGTACGTCCCTGCTGCTTCAACCAATCCTTCAGCAGGAGGGTCAGCTCATCTTCAACTTGACCAGACCATCCTGACATCAGCCGCCAACTGGAAACCACCGATCTAGTTTGCGTCGGGCACGGTCACGAATCTGGGGGGTCATGTGATTGCTCCATAGGCCTACGACTGCGGTAAGTGCAACAAGGTCATCACTAAATCCTGCAACAGGGATCAAATCTGGCACCAAATCAATGGGCATGATGAGGTAGGTCAGTGCAGCGAGCATGGTGAGTCTGGCCTGTGCAGGTGTTGATGCATCCAGGAGCATTTCCAAAGCTTCTAAAGCCGGCCTTGCAAGGCTTCGCCCAGCCTGACGCAACACCTTTTGAAACAGACTCTGATCAATAACGGAACTTTCAAGCACCGTTGCATCGACGGTGGTGTGAGTTGCGGTGGCCTCATCAACCATGGCTTGTCGGCGCCGATGTCATTCCATTTTTACCAGATTTATGGGTATTCATAAGATGAGCACCGCCCCTTCTCGGGGCGGATTTCCTACTTTTCAGTGAGGTTTATCGCTTAAAGGGTGCTGTCTACCAAACCACTCTGAATTCCTGCTTTGCGAAGTTTTCGCAGTGCCCTTTGTACTACCTGCCTGCAGTATTCGCGACTGCAACTCATATGTCGTGCAACTTCCGCGAGGGTGCGCCATTCATGAGATCCGTCGAGGCCAAAACGAAGTGTGACCACCATCCGTTCTTTAGGAGTGAGGTTCGCACGATTGAGCAAAGTCCATACCGATGCAGTTCTTTCCGCCATTTCGGCACGCTCCATAGGAGGGATCTCTTCGCTGGGAAGGACATCCGCAAGTTCTGAAGGATCGGATTTTGACTTCACAACTCCTTGAAGGCTCACTGTCACACTGCGTAATTCACAAGCGAGCAGATCTTCCACTTCGGCCATCGGCAGTCGCATGGTTTTTGCCAATTGCTCAGCAGTGGGAGGCAAGCCGTTGTGCTGCATCAGTCTTGACTTTGCTGCCCTTAATTTGGTTAGCTTCTCATTCACATTGACGGGAATTCGTATCGTCCTGCTCTGGGTCGATAGTGCCCGGTTAAGCCCCTGGCGAATCCACCAATAGGCATAGGTCGAAAATCTATGGCCACGGGTTGGGTCATATTTCTCCACTGCTCTGGTAAGTCCAAGCGTGCCTTCTTGAATCAGATCGAGAAGATCAAGACCCTTGCCCTGGTAGCGCTTGGCAAGATTCACTACAAGTCTTAAATTAGCAGTGATCATCTGATTCTTGGCTTTTTCACCACGACGAATGGTGAGGCGCTGATCATCTGAGTATTCGCATTCGGGCCCTGCTCCACCAGCAAGATGGCAGCGGTCAGTAAGCGCAACCATGGCCTGAACCTTCCGACCCATTGTCAGTTCCTGTTCAGGTGTCAGAAGTTGATGTCGCCCGATCTCCCCAAGATAGGCACTTAAAGAACTCACCATCTGGAACTCAACTCTTAATTGAACCTAGAGCCAAAGTGTTTCCATCCTGACTGCGTAAGGAAGAGTACGGAATTAACTTTTTATGCGTTATTAAACAGTTTCTTCAGGATGTCGTGTTGCTTTGATTGATGCAGACCCCCCTCACCCTCTTCTTCTATTGAGATAGCCGTTCATTGAGCTTGATGTCGCTAGCGTCAAAACGAATTTCATTCATCCCATCCACTTGGGAGTCTTCCTCATGCCTGAGATTGTCAACAATGCTGGAATTGCCTACGTCCACTACCTGAGCTTCATGGTTTGCTTTGCTGCCTTGGTGCTTGAGCGAAAGCTGTTGAAGGCTTCCCCAAATCGTGGAGAAGCCACGGCCATGGTAATCACGGACATCGTTTATGGCGTAGCAGGCTTGGCGCTATTGATCAGCGGCATTCTGCGGGTGTTGTATTTCGGCCAAGGAAGTGACTTTTATACTCAAAACCCTTTGTTCTGGTGGAAGGTAGGAGTCTTTATTGTTGCGGGGACTCTTTCGCTTTATCCAACTGTCACCTATATCCTCTGGGCTATTCCACTGCGCAAGGGAGAACTGCCTGAAGTGAGTTCCTCGTTAGTGACTCGCCTCGGTTGGTTCATCAACATCGAAATCATTGGATTTGCATTCATTCCCCTTTTGGCAACCCTGATGGCCCGCGGCGTCGGCCTTCCTTCTCAATAATCCAAATGGTTCCAGATCCCTGTCCACCAGCGCAAGACGTGCGTGTTTTAAATGGTGGGCTCCAATTACCCGAGTCCAGAAATGGGCTCGGGTATGTCGACAAATTAGCGACCACCAGTTTTGGTTATCCGAGCTTGCCTCATTGGTGTGTATGGATTGAACCAAACCCCAAAGGCTCTGTTGCGGGCCATCGCTGGTTAAAGCGATGGGCCAATGCTGTGGATGCTGCATTCAATAGCTGGTCTGAAGTGATTCCACTAACGAAGGTCGCTGAGATTGAACGCGCTCATGTGATGGTGTTTAGGAAACGCCCTCCGCTGCGACAGCTCCCCTCGGGTTGGCGTGCCAGCAATGGCCGCAGTCTGCTGACGATCATTGAGGCTCGACGCAAAAAAGCAACCCAACTTGAGCCAAAAGTGAAGGTCATGGTTTCACCAGAACTAAGAGCGCCTGTCCTTCAAGCGACAGCCTTGCATGAGCTAGGTCATGCTTTTGGCCTATGGGGGCACAGTGATCATGCTGGCGATGTCATGGCCGTATCCCAGGGGGCATTGCCTGTCTTGACTGTTTCCAAAAGAGATCGGCTCACACTTGAGTGGATCCGTTCACAATCCACCAACTTTGGGCAACCACGTTGATAGGAATTTCACTAAAAAGAATCACTCAATCAGCCACAGTTCAGCATTCAATTTCGACGCGGTGCTCCACGTCTATTAGCGAGCACCTCAAGCACATCTCTCCACTTCACACCATGGTGGGCAAGAGCGACTTGCAGATGAAAGAGAAGATCAGCCGCTTCATTAGCAATTGCCTTCTCATCGTCGTCTTTGCAAGCCATCACAAATTCCGCACTCTCCTCACCAATTTTTTTGAGGATGCGATTGTCTCCACCTTCTAAAAGCTTGTTTGTATAACTGTTGGCTTCAGGTGTGGTGTGGCGTTGATCAATCACCCGAAAAAGTTCACTGCATGCATCCATCGGTGGTGGAAGAGTGAGTGAGTCTCCCTGCGAATGCTGGTTTACCTCTGCGAAGAAACAGCTTCGGGCTCCGGTATGACAACTGACCAAACCGGTTTGTTCGATACTGAGTAAAAGCACATCAGCATCGCAGTCATAACGAATTCCCTTAAGGATCTGCGTATGACCGCTCGTGGCACCTTTATGCCAAAGCTCCTGACGCGAGCGGCTCCAGTAATGAACTTGGCCACTCTTTAATGTTTGCTCTAGGGCAGTGCGATTCATCCAGGCCATCATCAGAACGGCTCCATCAAGCCAGTCTTGGGAGATCGCTGGAATCAAACCAATATCGTCAAAACAAAGTTGGTCGATGAAGGCGGGGCTGAGGGGTTGCATTCGTCCTCAAGGAGCGCAGGAGCGGCCGTGCAATCATCCCTCAGCACCAAACTAGTCATCAACTGCTTCGCTCTCGCATGATCCGCCCCTCCTAAGGCCTTTTAACCTGGAAGCGGATGGAGCAGTGCATCAGCATCTCGAATGCTATGGGTGCTGATTAGAAATTTCCCCCCTAGCCATGGCGAGGGGAGGATCAACAGACACCAGAGACATCAAGGGGTGATGGGTGGGCTTACGGACTGATAAGAGCCACTCAAAGCATTCAGTCTCAGTATCAAGCAGATGGCTTGTCTCAGGCTCAGATAGAAGGGGAAGCTTCCAAATACTGATAAGTTGAATTTCAATGGCTATATCATCGATAAAGCTCTGAACAGACACCTTTCCGATTTTATTTCTACTGGTGTATAGAAACAAGCTACATCGATCTTTAACTAGCAGCAGGTTCAAGCAAATAAATTCAATCAATTCTTGCTCTCTTCTTAGATCTGAGCAATTCAATTCTCCAGATTTAGTACCTGCCAGTTCTCACATCTCCTTTGTCACCAGGCAACGCCATCCAAGATATTGCCACCAATCACAGATCTAATCTTGTCAAAAGGAGCCTGACCTGGGTTTCCGCTGAAAAGAACTTGCCAATTGCGGAAAACATCAAATATCACGCTTCTTCTTGCACTCGGACTGGAGGCACCAACTTGAAAACCTTGACCAGAAATCAATGGATACCCGCAATCATGCCGAAATGTTGCCTGAAGATTTTTTGTTCAATTAGATATACTTTTGCAAATGAGTTGATGATCAAACCCAAGAGCCTTGAATCTAAATCATAGAATTCAGATGAGTCTTTAGATCTTGCCTCTAGATTACCTTCCCCTAGGCAACTCCCTTCAATGGAAAGCATTACATGCATTGCCTTGAAGATTGGCTTCTATTTGAACATGGTTTTGTTCGTCGCTTAAGCTGATCCGTATAGTCACATAGATCGAATCACGACATCAAAGTCACGCTCTACACATAATCTCAAAACACACGCCAACTGCAGTAACTCTCTGGATGAACGACCGTGACTAAGACACTGAAGAATGCTTACACTTGTAGCAAGAATTTCTCTGGATATCCTTGCTGTCATCGTCAATGGCGTCATCCAGGACACTGTCGATTTGTGCATGGCTATAGCCGCAGTTTTACCTTTTGGTTTGCAGCTCAAGAGCTTGATCCCTACGGATTTGTCGTCGACTTTTCCAGTCTTCGGGATCTGGAACAACAACTCAACAACCAATTCGATCACACCTTCCTCGCCAATGCTGATGATCCGCTCCTGTCTCAATGGCAGAGCCTGAATGATCAAGGCGCTATTGATCTAAGGGTGATGGACAACGTAGGAATGGAGTCCAGCGCAGAGCTGGTTTGGCAATGGGCCAATGCCCTTCTGCTTGATCGAGATGGTGGGCGCAGCTGTTGCTGGCGGGTAGAAGCGCGTGAGAATGAAGCCAATGCAGCTTGCTATGAAGCAACACCTACGTGGTTTGAGACGAAGACTTTGCTCTGATCAATTTGCTCGATCGACTCCCCT
Organism: Prochlorococcus sp. MIT 1303; assembly: GCF_001631965.1. Classification (NCBI taxonomy): domain Bacteria; kingdom Bacillati; phylum Cyanobacteriota; class Cyanophyceae; order Synechococcales; family Prochlorococcaceae; genus Prochlorococcus; species Prochlorococcus sp. MIT 1303. The sequence continues at coordinate 39,847 of NZ_LVHK01000038.1, read as the reverse complement.
AATGGGAGCGCGAAGGGGATAAGCATTAGCGAAAACTCAGACGCTCCTGATCCACATCCACATGCACAATCTGACTATCTCCATAAAGGCCCGCAAGGATACTTTTGGCTATTGGAGTTTCAAGCTCGCGTTGTATCGCTCGCTTAAGGGGTCTAGCCCCATAAACAGGGTCATAGCCAGCATTGGCGAGCCAATCAGCTGCTGTATCACTGATCTCTAGGCCAAGCTTGCGATCGCAAAGACGCTCACGCAGCCGATTGACCTGAAGGGCAACGATCTGACGCAGTTCCTCGCGCCTGAGACTATGAAAGATGATTGTTTCATCCAGGCGGTTGAGAAACTCAGGCCTAAAATGAGCGTGCAAAGCATCATGAACTCGCCGCTCCATTTCCCCGTATTGACTATCATCACCTCCCAAGTCGAGAATCGACTGGCTGCCAATATTACTGGTAAGAATTAGCACCGTATTTGTAAAATCAACTGTGCGACCCTGACCATCGGTGACACGTCCATCATCAAGGATCTGTAACATCACATTGAACACATCTTGGTGTGCCTTCTCCACTTCATCGAACAGGATTACCGCATAAGGGCGTCTGCGTACGGCTTCGGTGAGCTGTCCACCGGCCTCATAGCCGACATAACCCGGAGGTGCCCCAATCAGTCTGCTGACACTGTGCTTCTCCATATACTCAGACATATCGATTCGAACCAAAGCCGCCTCGCTGTCAAACAGTTGAGAGGCCAATGCTTTGGATAGCTCCGTTTTACCGACACCAGTGGGGCCTAGAAATAAAAAACTTGCGATCGGGCGGTTGGGATCACTTAAACCTGCCCTAGAACGCTGAATCGCATCCGCAACAGCTTGCACAGCCTGTTCTTGGCCAATCACACGTTGGTGGAGTTCTGCTTCAAGTCCAAGCAGCTTTTCCATTTCCGACTGCACAAGCTTGGCGACGGGAATCCCGGTCCATTTAGCGATGACATCAGCAATATCGTCTTCCGTAACCTCCTCTCGCAGCAGTGATTTATCGCCTGCCTCTCCATCTTGGGCCAGGGCAGTTTCTTTCTCGTTGAGTTGTTTCTGCAATCCCGCCAGAGTTCCATACTCCAGTTCAGCTGCCTTGTTGAGGTCGTAGCTGCGCTTGGCTTGCTCAACTTGCAATTGGACCCGTTCGATTTCTTCTTTGAGCGAAGAAAGGTCGTCAATCGCACCTTTTTCTTGTTGCCACTGTGCATTGAGGGCACTTTGTTGCTCTGCTAATTCAGCAAGTTCGCGTTCTAGTTTTTCCAACCTTTCCTTACTAACGGAGTCGGACTCACGTCCTAGGGAAAGCTTCTCCATCTCGAGCTGCACAATCTTGCGATCGATTTCATCAATTTCCTCAGGCTTGGAAGTGATTTCCATTTTCAGCCGTGCAGCAGATTCATCCATCAAATCGATGGCTTTATCTGGCAAAAAACGATCGGCAATATATCGGCTACTGAGCACAGCTGCAGCAACTAGGGCGTTATCAGCAATGCGCACACCATGATGCACTTCGTAGCGTTCTTTGAGACCACGCAGTATGGAGATCGTGTCTTGCACTGTGGGTTGATCCACAAGCACTTGTTGGAATCTTCTTTCTAAAGCGGGGTCTTTTTCGATGTGCTGTCGGTGCTCATCAAGGGTCGTTGCACCAATGCAGCGCAGTTCCCCTCGAGCCAGCATTGGCTTAAGCAGATTGCTGGCATCCATTGCCCCACCGGTCGCTCCAGCTCCTACAACAGTATGGATTTCATCAATAAAAAGTACGATTTGTCCTTCAGAGGCGGTAACTTCTTTGAGCACCGCCTTGAGTCGCTCTTCGAATTCACCTCGATATTTCGCCCCTGCAATCAAAGCACCCATATCAAGGGCGATTAACTGTCTGTTCTGAAGGGCTGCAGGTACATCGCCATTAACAATCCGCTGTGCGAGGCCTTCAACAATTGCGGTTTTTCCCACCCCTGGCTCCCCAATGAGGACAGGGTTGTTTTTGGTGCGCCTACTAAGAATCTGAATCGTGCGTCGAATCTCATCGTCCCTGCCGATGACAGGGTCGAGTTTGCCTTCGCGAGCAGCAGCAGTCAGGTCTCTGCCATATTTTTCGAGAGATTCGTAAGTTCCTTCTGGGTTCTGATCGGTCACCTTCTGGTTTCCGCGTACCGCGTCAATTGCAACCTTTAGTTTGCCGGCATCCACGCCCGCTTGATTGAGCAACTTGCGGCCGCAACGATTGTCCCCGGCCAATGCAAGTAACAGATGTTCAATCGAGATGAAACTATCGCCAAAAGCTTGCTTATGTTTCTCAGCTTGATCGAGAAGATCATTGACTCCCTTGCCCAGATAGACAGAGTCTGGCGCAGCCTGCAGAGTGGGCTGTTCTTGCAGGTGTGCCTCCACGGCTGTTTGCAAGTTGCCGATCGACACACCTGCTTTTTCTAGGATTCTTCCTGCCAAAGCGTTTTGCTGGAGCAGTGACAACAACAAATGCTCTGTTTCCAGTTGCTGGTGCTTGCGTTGTTGGGCAAGTTGTTGGGCCAAAACGATTGCTGCCCAGCCTTTTTCGGTAAATTGATCCGCCGTAGGTTGCATGTGGTCTTTTACGTTGATTCAACCGTATGTCGACTAACCATTAGCGCCAAGCGGTAAACCGTTCTGATTGGTACGGCTCTTTCGGCAGAGTGTGGTAAGCACCACCAAGAGACAAATCAAACCTCATTGCTGAATTCGTCATCAATAACTGTCATCTATGCATTAAGGTATTTATTTGTTGGTTTAAAGAAGCCTATAGATCAACCATCTATGCACGATTAGATCATCTCTTCATGGCTTAAACTTTTAGCATTCTCTTGATCCAAATACAACGGCCTACCCAATATTTAGATTATCCTTTACTCTAAGCAAAATGTATTACTACTGACACCAATCGTGCTTATACCTTAATTCAATATAAGCACCGTGACCTTCAACCATTTCACCAGCAAATATTTAAAGACTTGTAGCCACTTGCATTCAAGCCAATCATTTGCGAATTGGAGAGATTCTACTTTTTCTAAACCAATCCTCTATCTGCTGTGACTCAGCCTCATTTTGAAGGTCGCAAAGCTTGACAGGAAAACCATAATCTTTAGCTAGATCTATTAACTCCTGATCATTAGAGCAATTCTTCAGCTGGCCTCGTAGCGTTAAACTGTGCTCAGCGGCATGGAGAAGATCAGACAGGCCCTCTCGTGTCATTGCATCATATACATTCTTAGTTTAATAATATATCCAAGCTTTGACGCCTGCAAACCAGCGAGTAACCTTTGCAGACTTGTTTGAGTGATCAAACCTATATCATCCAATAATAAAAATGTAGAAACAAAAAAAATAGTTGCCTCAGGCTTGATATTTTTAGGGTCTCTAATGCCTACTTATCGGTCAGTTAATTTAACTCATTCAACAGTAACCTTTCCAACCATGCCAGCGCCACGATGGGGCTCACAGTAGAAATCATAAGTGCCAGCTGTTGTGAATGTTTCTTCCCAAGATTCACCCGGAGCAAAGGCTAGATCAGAGTGACTTAACTCATCGTGGCCTTCAAATACAGCGTTATGTGGGGCGAGATTATTATTGACGAACTTGATCGTGTCTCCTTCTTGAATCGTTATAGAGCTTGGTTCGAAAGCAAGCATGCCTGAATCGCTGCCTAGTTTCACTTCAGTAGTGGCAGCCTGAACAGAAGAAACTCCAAGCCCAATCACCAAGAGCAGGGCGCAGGCAGCTGCTGCGATAGAGCGAAGCATTGAGGCCATGAGGGCTTACATCATTTCTATGAACACTTTAACCCTTATTGTGAACTTTTCCTCGCTGCGGCAGCCCTGAATCTGCTAACACGGCTTCAAGTGTGGCTGCATGGCTGTGACCTCCGACACGTTCTGGTGTTGTAATTGGATCATGCACAAAGTGCCGTTGTTTGATACTGAAGCGATCCCAGGCATTGATTTCGATCGGTAGCACCTTGATCAGAGCCTCAATCAGCCAACCCCACAGGGGTAAACCAGGCGTCTGCCTGAGCCCACGCCAGCGACAAAGAGTCGCTATAGCTTGATTCACAGAGATTGCGGGTTGACCCATAACCAAACGCCGAACAGCTCCCTGCCCAGCCTCTCGATTGGGGAGTTTGGGGGTCGTTGCCAAGTGGCCACATATGCAAGCAATATCAGCTGCGTGAATGAAATGAAAGCTGGCATCAGCCCGTAGCCAGCGTGCCAGCCAAAGCCAGCGGCTTGCTTCTTCTAACCCTTCAGTGAGATAGCTGGTAGGAAATGGGCTCGTGCCATCGACCCTTCCCCCGAAAACGAGCGTAGGAAAAACAGCCACGATCCGATCAGCCAACGGATGGTGCTCAAGGTCCTGGAGGCACTGAGCCTTGGTTTGAATGTATTCAGTGCCATACGCAAGAGCTTCTGGCAATGGCTGAAGATCCCGATTGAGGATGCTTGCCGTGGAGAAATAAGTGATCTGCTCAAGAACCTCTGGATTGAGAAGCCCGAGCAGAGTTTTAACAGCCACAACATTCACTTGATGGGCTCGCTCTGGATCCCCCCAGGCCGTTGCCGTATGAATCACACGGCTGACCGTGGCTAGCTGATTAGCAAAACAATGGGGGTCACGTAGATCTCCAACCAGCAGTTGAACACGTGGGTGTTGCGCTGAGATGGCCGTGAGTTTGGCCGGGTCTCTGAGCCAGAGCAGTAACTCGGCATCGGAGTTTTCTAGTAGCCAGGCGGCTGTGTACTGCCCAACACAGCCGCTGGCTCCTGTGATCAGGATCCGGGCAGGAGTCAAGCGGCAGATCCGATCAGATTGTCAACAGTCTTGCCAGTTTCGAAAAACACCTTGGCATTGTCCTCAGGTGTTCCAGGCAGGATGCCATGGCCGAGGTTGAGGATGTGCCGGCGACCTCGAGCCTTGCGAACTGCATCGACAATTCGCTCTCGAATCGCTTCTGGTGTGCCAAACAACAGGCCAGGGTCAACATTGCCTTGCACACCTAAGTGCTCGGGAAGTCGAGCGCAGCCATCGGCCATATCAACAGTCCAGTCAAGAGAGATGATATCGACGCCTGTGCGCCCCATTCGTTCCAACACTCCAGCGCTGCCGGAGATGTAGAGAATCATTGGAGTGTCGGGATGAGTGGATTTCACCAGGTCTACGACTCTTTTTTGATAAGGCGCTGCAAAGGTGTCGTAGTCGGCCGGGCTGAGCTGACCGGCCCAGGAATCAAACATCTGCACGACCTGGGCGCCGGAATCGATTTGATAACGCAAATAAGTGGCAATCGATTCAGCGAAATGGTTGAGCAAACGATGCAGAAGATCTGGCTGCTGGAAAGCCATCGCCTTGATCACGGCGTAATTCTTGCTGCTTTTGCCCTCAACCACATAGGCAGCAAGGGTCCAGGGAGCCCCCACAAAACCCAACACAGCAGCCTTATTACCAACGCTCTCGCGCAGGCGTCCGAGCACCTCGCCAACAAAAGGCATGGTTGCGTTTGGCTCCAATGGCTGAAGAGCCTCAATTTGGCTGAGGCTGCGAATCGGCTGTTGGATGAGGGGGCCCTTGCTTTCAACGATGTCGAAGTCGATGCCCATGCCGGGCAAGGGAGTGAGGATGTCTGAGAACAAAATCACCCCATCAGGCTGGAATGCTTCAAAGGGCTGCATCGAGATCTGGTAAGAGAGATCAGGATTTTCAGAACGCTCTCGAAAACTGGGGTAACGGTCCCGGAGATCCCGGTAAACCTTCATGTAGCGTCCCGCCTGGCGCATCATCCACACAGGGGTCCGCTCGACCGACTCACCACGCGCAGCGCGGAGCAATAAGGGCTGGGAGTCGCTCATTACAAGGGTCAGGATCAGTCAGAAAACCTACCTGAAGGCCGTTGTTGTTAAGGCCATCAGTGATGTTGAGAACGCAGCTTCGTCACATGTTCATTGGCTTTGGCTGCACTCAAAGACTTCGCTTCGGGTCATGACGGAAGACCAGCACGCTCAGCGCTGGTAGGCAGAGTTCAAGAGACTGCTCATATCCATGGATATTGAATTGATCAGTGTTTTTACCGCCCATATTGCCGAGATTTCTACCACCGTAACAAGAGCTGTCTGTGTTAAAAACTTCCTCATAATAGCCACCAATAGGCACGCCAATTCTGTAATTTGAATGACTTTGCGGTGTGAAGTTGGCGACGACGACAAGCCAAGTTCCGCCACTACTTTCACGACGCATAAAGCTGATTACAGAATGACGATTATCATTGCAATCAATCCATTGGAATCCATATTGATCAAAGTCATCTTTCCATAGAGCAGGCTCGGCTTTATAAAAAGTGTTGAGGTCATCAACCAATTTCTGCAGACCCTTATGAGGATCATGTGTCAACAGCTCCCATTGCAGATCTCCCCATACATTCCATTCCGATCGTTGACCAAATTCCATTCCCATGAAGATAGTTTTCTTGCCAGGATGGGTCCACATATAGGCAAGCAATGCACGAACATTTGCACATTTCTGCCAGTCATCTCCGGGCATCTTATGGAGAAGATTGCTTTTACCATGCACAACCTCATCATGACTAAGTGCCAGCATGAAGTTTTCGGTGTAGGTATACCAGATCGAAAAAGTGATGTTGTTCTGGTGAAACTGCCTAAACCAAGGATCTAACTCGAAATAATCGAGCATGTCATGCATCCAACCCATATTCCATTTAAGGTTGAATCCCAGGCCGCCCATATCAGTGGGCTGAGTAACCATGGGCCAAGTTGTTGACTCCTCTGCAATTGAAAGTGCTCCAGGGAAGTGCTGGAAGAGAACGTGATTGGCCTGTTGGAGGAATCGAACTGCTTCTGTATTTTCTCGCCCTCCATCTTCATTGGCAATCCATTCTCCATCAGGTCGCAGATAGTCGCGATAAAGCATCGAAGCCACCGCATCAACACGAATACCATCAATATGGAATTGCTCAAACCAATAGACAAGATTGGCAACGAGAAAGTTGCGCACCTCGTTGCGGCTGTAGTTGAAGATCAGCGTGCCCCATTCCTTGTGTTCACCAATGCGTGGATCAGAATGTTCGTAGAGATGGGTTCCATCAAAGAAGGCCAAGCCATGACCATCCTTAGGGAAATGGCCTGGAACCCAATCGATGATCACACCTAAACCTTCGGCGTGGCAGCGATCAACAAATGCACGGAATTCATCCGGACTTCCAAATCGGCTGGTGGGTGCATACCACCCTGTGACCTGGTATCCCCATGAGCCATCAAATGGATGCTCTGAGATTGGCATCAGTTCGATGTGGGTGAATCCCCGATCTTTCACGTAGGGGATTAACTGGTCGGCTAGTTCGGGATAGGTCAGGAGACGAGCTCCGGGCTTCATGTCAGCAGCGAGAACCGGCGCCCGGGGCGTGCCATCCAACTCGATATACGGTTCATCTGTTGCTGCATGAATCCAGCTGCCTAAATGCATTTCATAGACAGAAATTGGCTGATCGAGAGCATTACGACTATCCCGTTGCCGCATCCATTGCTCGTCCTGCCATTGATAGCGATCAAGCCTCGCGACTACGGAGCTTGTCGCTGGGCGCACCTCGTGCTGGAAACCATAAGGATCAGCTTTCTGATAGCAATGGCCGTCCTGGGTTCGGATTTCGTATTTATAAAGGGTCCCTTCTTTAAACCCAGGAATAAACAGCTCCCAAAGGCCTCCCTGGCGACGCTGCATCGGATGATGACGGCCATCCCATCCGTTTAATTCTCCGAGAACAGCCACACTGCATGCATGGGGTGCCCAGAGGCAGAACATCACTCCCTCAACACCCTCACGCTCCATCAGATGAGCGCCCATGCGTTGCCAAATGTGGTGATGGTTACCCTCCGCAAAGAGGTGACGGTCCATCTCCCCCATCCATTCATCGTGGAAGGCCCAGGGGTCGTGCTGCTCATGCACGATTCCTGCGCGTTTAACCCGCAACTGGTATGTGCGGCCGGGATCTTGGTTGAGAGCTGCTTCGAAGATCCAGGAGTGATTGGGCGTTGTCATGGCAGTCGTTCTGCCATCACAAAGCAGCTCTACTTGGCTTGCCTCCGGCATCCAGATGCGCACGATCCATTGCCCCTCATGGGATTGAGGACCCAGCAGAGAGAAAGGATGATCGTGGCGACATTCAGCAAGTCTTTGGCCGTCTTGAACCACCCAGTCGAGGGCAACACTGGTGGTCATGGGGCAAGGACATCGATGGCCGGGAGCTTAGGTCGATTCATGGACCGCAAGGGCAGACTGAGCACCAGAGTGAGCAGTTGAATCAGCGAACGCTGATCAATCAGACCAGATCCGCTGAGAAATCCACGTTGATGATCTCCCCTTGACTGTTGAAAATGACAAAAAGGTTGTCTGTTAAATCGCCAAACTCAATGGTCACTAGAACCAGCTGCTGTTCCCCGCCTTGGCTGGCAACAATCGCATCTTTCACCTTTTGGAAACCTCCGGTGACGCGATTGAGTTTTGTCCACTTGCGTTGCAAGTCTTGTGGTTTCAACTCCTGTTGAAAGCTCAGTTCAAGAAAGGAACGCGCAGCGATCCAGCGAGCAGATACCAAATCGTTAACGAAATCAATGGCTGATTGCTCGATCGGCAATGCTTCACCACTCCATTTCCATGCGATCAATTTCCCTTTCTGATCGAGAACCATGATCAACGGGACGTCGCCATCGATGGTCTCAACCATGGCGTCGACAGTGGTGTCGTCTATGCCTGGTGAGACGTCGACAATGCGACTTGACTTGACTTGAGGGCGCCTTTTCAGACGTTGTTGGATCCGTTCAGTGGTGGTGCTGCTGCGCAGGGGTTCTGAAAGTTGGCCATAGATGGTTTTCGCGTCTTGCACCACTAATGCCTTGAGCAGGATTTGCGCTGTTTTTGTCGCCTCAGCAGGGCTCAAGGTGGTCTTTTGAATGGTCTCCTGCGCTGCCACAGTCGGAAGGGTTAGTGCACTCAGGCCCATGGGCAATCCAAGGGATAGGCTCAGCAGGCAAACAGACAGCTTCAAAACTCTTGGGGCAAATCGAAATCTATTTTGCCGGAGTTCCATGGCAAAAGCCTCAACTTGGATCCATTGAGCTGCAGTGTCATGGTCACCACTTGGCAATGGGGTCCTGGAGGGCCACAGGGATGACGATCGTGGCCTGGGTTGACACCAATGGCCGGCCAGGCTGCACCTGCGAGAGATAGGCGCAGATGTTCTCCTCGCTGCAGGTCTGCAAGTATTGGTTGAAGTTTCACCTTGCGCGGCAGCATGCGCAGGGCCTGCTCTCCTTGCACACGCAGAAAACCTGTTGAGAGCTGCTTCACCTCGTTGTGGCTGCGATTAACAATGGAGAGGGCAACGCAAAGGTCAAATCCCGGTTGATCTGACTGCACGGACAGCTGCAGTAATGGGATCCCATTGAGTTGGAGAGGTTCCTGCAAAGCAGTACTTGTGAAGGTAGCCACATCGGCGCGCTGGTCCACGGCGCTGCGCTCAGCAACTCCTGGTTTTGGGCTGAGATGTCCTCCCACTGCTTGAACCGGTCGCCAAGGGTCATGGACCACATAAACCACGCCGCCACCTTTCTTGTTCTGATGCAGGGTGCCTTCTGAGGGGTCCAAGCAGGCCATCCCTCCACTGACAAGACTCCAGCCGGCATGGGCTGATGTTGTGGTCTGGGTGGGGCTTGCAAATGTCTGCCAAGAACAAGACGTGATATTCCAGATCCGCCCATGGGTTCTTGAATTCGTTAAGGCTTTCGAAGATTGCAGATGGCGATCAAAGAACTCCAGCTGAAGTTGCTGTGCATCAGGCCACCACTGCAGGTGAGTCGCTGGACCGATGTGAAGTTCTGGACTACCACCTACTTGGCTTGATCGTTGATAGAGATCAAGCAGGCCATTCAAATGGGGGTCCCACCAGCCACCCAGAAGCAGCATCGGTTGACGAAGCCAGGAATCCAAGGGCTTGTGCACAACCCAGTCTTGATCGTTTTGGCTCGCTTGCTGTAGCCATCTCAAACTCATTCCATCGGGATCGTGGCGTTTCAGAAGTGCCTGACCCTCATACAGGTAGCTGTCGTCTTCCAAACTGCGGCGAAGCTCTCTCCATGCTTCCCAGTTGCTACAGCGACGAGCTTGTAGTGCTGCAAGTTGCAGCCCCCAGGCCAAGCCAAGATGCCACCAGTGAGCACCTCCCTCACAACTCCAATGGTTGCGCTCATCAACTCCTGCCATCGCTGGTGCCAGACAGTCCGGTGGCGGCGTCCCGGGTTCGGCAAGCAGCTGTGTTAGGCCCTGATAGGAAAACCCATAGGTTCCAAGGCGGCCATTGCATTCTGGTAACTCCCGAACCCATGCATGCGTCTGACTGGTATCAGAAGCTTCTTGCAGGAAGCCATTGAAGTGGCCTTCGGAATCCCCTTGACCACGTACGTCCTGGACCACGACCAGATAGCCGTGACTTGCCCACCAACCAGGATGGATGTAAGTCACAGTTGAGGCGAGCGCACGTCCGTAGGGCTGACGCATCACGAGAGCAGGCCAGGGTCCCTCACCTTTCGGGACCCATAACCTGGCAACGAGCTTGACCCCGTCAGAGAGTGTCAGCGAGGCATCGTGCCAGTTCACGGATCCAGAGCTCGTTCGACCTTCAACGCACATCCGGGCAGTTCATTCCAATCACATAGGTGGCCAGAATCTCAGCGTTATTGGAGCTGAGATTGCGTTGGCGGGCGACTTCTGAGATCGCTTGAGATGAATAAGCAGAAACCCCTTTGGTATTGAGAGTCTTAAATTGACTGCACAATTCGCGCGCTTCGCCTGGGTTGTTTTTGACGCTTTCAAGAAGGCTGGACTGCGCCTTGACATCCGAAGCACTGGCAAGGGCTACGACGATCAGCGCTGGCAAATAGCGCATTGGTCCCAAAGATTCACGCTGTGTTCATTTGAGGCACTCTTGCCGGGATTGTGGGGCTTCGCTAGGTCAGTTCTGCAGTTGCCTAGTACGAGCAAGCTGGATCCAGCGATTCGCTATAGCAAGGTCCACGCTCGATTGTCGATGGTTATTGAGTTGGCGTTGTAACCGTCCCGTCTGATGCACAACATCCTGTGGAGTCGCAGCGGCCAAAGCAGCTGCAGTGGCTAGCCCGGAGTGGATCAGCAAGGCAGCATCCGCCAGTTCTAGATCTAGATCACAAATAAGTGCCGCCATGCCTCGCAATCGTTTCAGGTTGCGGGTCGTCGCAAGCCCTCCCTTAGCAAGTCGGTTGAGGTCCTGGTCCTCGAGGCGTTTCAATGCGCTCCATGTTGTGATCCCTGCGGCCACGAGCAGGGCTTGTTCGTCACGAAAGCTCTGAGGTAAATCTCCCAGAGGTTGATCAACCTGCATCACTTTTTTCGGCTAATGGCAGCGTGATGTTCTGACGCAAGTCGCGTATGACTTCGCCGAGGATGACGGGTTGACTGACACCCTCTCCAACCGATTCCAGCCTGCGTAGCCGCACATGCACTTCACTGCCGTTATATCCACCGCGATGGATGTTGCCTGCTAGTTGCTCCAATGTGGCTTCGACCGCTTCATCCGGAAAGTCGTCGGGGACCTGGGCGACAACAAGGTCCGTGCTGTTGTCAAATACCACGGGTACCACCAGAGCTCCTTCCACCTTGAGGGGGGGGGTATAGCTCACGCCAAAAGCCCAACAGCTTGCCAAAAGAAGAAGGGTGAAGCTGGTCACTCCCACCAGCCGGAAGCGTTGTCCCCAACGAACCAAGAAAGCAATCAGGGTCATTAGGGTTAGGGCTAGGCCTGACCAGGCAAGCCATCCGGTTGCGGTTTCAATCAGCTCTGGAATGGACATGGACTGGTGAACCTCAGGAGAACTACTTATATTTCGCACGCTCCCAGGAAGGTTGACTCAAATCGATGGGAGAGAAGAGTCAATCTTTGGCTAAAGGGCGATGGAAACGCCCTGCTGTTCTACTGCTAACCAGCAGCTTGGTTGTTTGGGTTGGCGCCGATCGAGTTGTTGCGGCCCTTCTTGAACGTCTGCGTCCGCAACTGGAGCAACAGCTTTCTAAACCTCTAGGCCATCCTTTAAAAATTGGTGCCTATCAGGGCCTGCGGCCCTGGGGTATGGCCATTGGTCCCACTGAAGTGCTGTCTGGAAGTCATGACGATTCCACAGCATCGCTCTCTGGTCTAACCATCAGCCTTGCCCCAATGGCCAGCCTGTTCCGTTTGCGACCCGTTGCCGTACTCACCCTTGAAGGATCACGGTTAACGCTGCGTCGTAATCACAAGGGTTTTTACTGGGTCCCTGGTCCATCCAAAGGCGAGCCTCCCCCAAAGGTTGATCTTCAGCTGCGGTTGACTCAGCCCGCCAGGGTCCGCATCGAACCCGCAAACTTGGAGTTCACCGCCACCACACGGGCAGACCTTCAGTTGGCGGAGGGATGGGCCAATGGGTCTGTCCAATTTGTATTGCCAGATCGTGGAAGATTCTTCCTAAAGGGCCGTGGGCGCTGGGATCGTTTAGAGCTTCAGGCCCATGCTCGTTTGGACCAAATCAGCCTTAAACCATTGCAGGGGCTTTTGCCGGGAACGCTGCCCATGCAAATGCAGGGTCAGATTGGCGGTGACCTCCAAGTGAGTCTTAATCAGGGACGTATGGGCTGCAAGGGATCCCTGTCATTGGTTCGATTCCAATTAGCGGGTGGTCCCCTCAAAAAGCCACTCTCATCTCGTGAAGCCAAGATCAACTGTCGTCAAGATCGTCTTCAGTTACCTCTCAGCCAGTGGCGTTACGGCCCTTGGACCGCTTCTCTCAAGGGAGGTGCTCGTCTCAATCACTCCTACAACCTCGACCTCAAGGTCAACCAGGGGCAACAAGGGCATGCCTTCCAAGCCCGTATCAATGGACCTTGGCATGAGCCCAATCTGCACGCCAGTGGCCGTTGGATTCTTGCCCCAAAGATCCCCGTTGATGGTCCGCTGCAACTGAACTTGCAGATGCGCACCAACTGGCGCAATCCCAAGGCCTTCAGGGCCGTTATTGACACGTTTGATGTTCGTGGTCCAGGTCTTCAGGTCCGTGCAAGGGGGCCCCTCTATCCCGAGTTAGGGCTGAGCACCCAGCGCCTGGAATTTGCAGGACCTGCATGGCAGCGCATCCCTGTGCTTGCTGATCTTCTCGGCAGCCAATCCTTGATCAAAGGCAAGCTTCAGCTTGAGGGCCCTTCATCGAGTCCCCAACTTCAGCTAAGCCTTGCTCAGCAACGAAATCCTTTACTGGAAACCTGGTCTCTGCAAGCTGGGTGGTCAGCAGATTCCGGTCTGCTGCGCTTAAGGCAGTTCAACAGTCCCCTGCTCAAAGTTGTGGCGGACTTGCCTCTCTCAGTTGATCAAGGACGCCTACGCAGTGGAGAACTGCAGGCCAATCTGAATTTGAGTCCTTTCCCTTTAGCTGGTGTTGGTCCGCTTCTCGGCACCTCTTTGGCTGGAACCCTTGCTGCTTCAGGTCAGGTGAGAGGGCCATTCTCGGCCCTTCGTCCAAATCTTTCCCTCCGGGTGGTGAATCCAGAGGCGGGAGGGTTGCGGTTGTTGGAAGATTGGCAAGGGAACTTGGCCGGACTCCCTACTGGGGGTAGCACTCTGCTGATGGAATCAGTGGGGGCAGTGATCCCTGGGCAGCTCTCAGCTCGATTGGGACGCGACTGGTTGCCACAGGAGTTGGCGATTAACCGTGGCGATGGCCGTCTCTCGCTAAACGGCATCCCAGCTCGCTATCGCTGGGAGTTGAACAACTTCAAAGTGGATGGGATTGAGGCGGCCCTGTCTGCAAAGCAGCGATTTGAAGGCGTTTATGGTCAACTCAGCGGGTCAGGCAGCCTTGGCCTTCAGCCCCTGGCCATGGAAGGCCAAGTCACCATCAGCAATCCAGGGTTGATGGGCCTGCAATTTCAACAGGCTTTGCTTCAGGGGAGGGTTGCCAACCAGCGCTACAACCTGACTGGTGAGCTGCTACCAGCGGATACAGGCCTGATCAATCTTGCAGCGGGAGGTCGCCTTGGTGGCGAACTCTCTGCTCAGGCAAAGGCACGCGGTCTAAGCGCGCGTTGGCTGATCTCTAGTGCAGAGCAACTTTCTAATTTTAATGATGTTCTTCCAGCTTCGATTGGGCGAGCCCAAGATCTGGGCACTCTGTTGATGCAAACCTTGGGAAGGTCTCTAGATGATCAGCTCAAAGTCTTGGCAGCGGCGCAGGCTTCCGTCAATCGTTTCGACCAGCAAAATCGTCGTAGCAGGATCATCCATCCAGAAGATCTACGTGGGCAGATGGATGCGGTGATCGATCTGAAGGGTCCCGATCTGTCCAAGCTCAATCTGGGGCTAAAGGCCAGCGGTCATCTCTGGACAGAAGGTGAGGATCAGGATCACGCCCTACAAGTCAAACCCATTTTCGCCTCGATTCAAGGACCTCTGCATGGTGGGGAAGGGTCGTTTTCACTGCTTCACGTTCCCTTTTCTCTGCTTTCGTTGGTTGCACCTCTACCTCAAGCACTGCGGGGCGCTCTGGGACTTTCGGGTCGATACAACCTCAGACGGGGAACCCCTGAGATCACAGCTGATCTAGTGATGGAAAGCGCCAGATTGGCTGAAAGCTCATTGAGCTTGGACAAAGGGCAGATTCTCTTGAATGATGCCCTCCTGAACCTCGACTTGGCGCTGCGAAGCTCTTCTTCCAAAGAGGCTGTAACCATTACCGGTCAAGTGCCTCTGGATCCCTCCTTGCCGATAGACGTCAGGGTTGAGAGCCACGGCGACGGCCTACATTTTCTGGCTGATTTTGCTGAAGGTGCGGTCGCCTGGAAGGGCGGTAACTCCGACCTCAAGTTGTTGTTTAGCGGCAGCCTTAGCGCTCCTCAGGCGAATGGATTTTTGGTGGTGCAAAACGGCGAATTCGTCGTCATGGAACAAGTTGTCAAGGGGTTGGAGGCTGCCATGGTTTTTGACTTCAATCGCCTTGAGGTGCAGCGTCTCAACGCAAAGATTGGTTCGAAGGGCATCTTGCAAGGTGCGGGATCCATTGCCTTGCTTCACCCTGCACCTGAAGACCAACCCCTGACGATCGAGATCAGTAAGTCCCGTTTTAAGTTACCAAAGGCTGATGTAGGGGTGGCCGCCAAGCTCAAGTTCACGGGTGCCTTACTGAAACCCTTGATTGGCGGTGAGCTCACGATCAAAGAAGGAACGATCTCACCCGCCGGATCAGGGCTTCTGCGACCGATCAACTCTGCCATTCAATCCACCAAAAGGCCTGGAGCCGGAGAGGCGATAGCGACTTCCAGCAGCCCCAAAGTTGTTAATGCCAACACCCTGCTTGAGGAGCAGTGGGATTTCAAGAAACCCTTGGTCTTGCTTGGACCAGATGTAGAGGTCAGTCGGAGCAAGATGTTGAGCTCCGTTATTCCCAACATCCCCTCCATCAGCTTCGACAACCTGCGTTTAAAGCTGGGGCCAAATTTGCGTATCACTGCCAATGCGCTGGCCAATTTCAGTACAGAAGGGTTGCTCAGCTTGAATGGCCCCCTAGATCCAAAGCTTCAGGCTCGTGGTGTGATTCGGCTACTGAATGGGCGGCTGAATCTTTTTACGACGTTCTTCAGTCTTGATCAGCGAGCTGCGAATGTCGCTGTGTTTACTCCTTCTCTGGGCCTAATCCCTTACGTTGATGTCGCCATGAACAGCCAGGTCTCCGACAGCATCAGCATCGGCACCGACAGTAATGCCGCATCAGCGAATGTATTTGATACCAATGGAACAGGTGCTCTTGGGGCCGGAGGACAGTTCCGCTTGATCAAAGTGATGGTGAAGGCCGAGGGACCTGCAAATCGTCTTTTCCAAAACATTGACTTACGCAGCTCGCCTTCACTGCCTCGTGCTCAATTGCTGGGGTTAATTGGAGGAAATTCACTGGCAGGGTTGTCGGAAGAAGGTGGTGGTGCGGCACTAGCGACTGTGATCGGTCAATCTCTTCTCACGCCTGTTCTTGGAACAATCTCTGATGCTTTCAGTCAGCGAATGCAAATTGCCCTTTATCCTGCATACGTCTCGCCGGTTGTGACGAGTCAACAAGAGCGCGTTTCTGGGCAAGTCCCACCCACGCTCGAGTTGGTCACAGACATTGGTATTGATATCACTAAGCGACTTAACGTTTCTATTTTGGCGACACCAGACCGCAACGATATTCCTCCGCAAGGCACCCTTACTTATCAAATCAGTCCCAGCATGAATCTCTCAGGCTCTATAGACAGCCAGGGAATTTGGCAGAGCCAATTGCAATTATTTTTCCGCTTTTGACCAGTTGGCAACCGACTCAGCTCAGTTCATCGGTGTCGATTTGGGAGGTACCGCGATCAAGTTAGGTCGATTTGATCAGCAGGGCCATCTGTTGGCAGAAACCGAGTTGCCAACCCCTCAACCCTCGGTGCCAGGTGCTGTCACAGTTGCTCTTTGCGAAGCTATCGAGACTGTTGATCCAAACCATCATGCTGCATTTGTGGGAGTGGGCTTACCAGGACCAATGGATGCTGAAGGGCGGGTCGCCAGGGTCTGTATCAACCTGCCTGGATGGCTGGAGGTTCCTTTAGCCGACTGGTTGGAACCACGACTGAATCGGCACGTCACCCTGGCGAATGATGGCAACTGTGCTCTCGTTGGTGAAGCATGGCAGGGCGCGGCCCAAGATTTTCAAAACGTCGTTCTGCTCACTCTTGGCACCGGAGTCGGTGGGGGCGTCATGCTTGGGGGGCAATTGTTTGTCGGTCATAACGGGGCTGCAGCCGAGCCTGGTCTGATTGGGGTGGATTCGGAAGGGCCCAGCTGCAACAGTGGCAACCAAGGCTCCCTAGAGCAGTACGCCAGCATTGGCGCCCTTCAACGACTATGGGCTGGGGACCCAGAAGAATTAAGCGAACGAGCTGCTTCTGGCGATCGCGAGGCTCTCGAGATCTGGGAAACCTATGGCCGCAAACTTGGGGTGGGAATCAGTTCTCTCGTCTATGTTTTCACCCCTCAGCTGGTGCTGGTCGGAGGAGGTCTTGCAGGTGGAGCAATTCATTTCCTACCAGCGGTCCGTCAGGAAGTAGAGAAGCGGGTGCAAGCTGTGAGCAGGGAGGGTTTGCAGATTCGCTCCTGTGCCCTTGGGAATGGAGCTGGTCGCCTGGGGGCAGCTCGACTTGCCCTTCAACGTCTCTTAAGTGTCGGCAATGCCCCTTGAGGCGTAATGATGAGCACAGCTGTGCCGCGCTGTGATGACAACTTCTCCTGGAGTTCCTGAGCCTTCCGCCCAGTTGCTACGACTTGCAGCAGAGGTGCGGCAAGCAGCCATGGCTCTTGGACAAAGTGATGACAACCAGCGGCGTAAGGCCCTGATAGCAATGGCCAATGCTTTGCTGTCAAGCTCTGAGCAGATCGTGAGGGCTAATCGACTCGATTTAGAGAAGGCTCGAACTGAGGGACTTGCTACTGCCCTGATGGCGCGGCTCAAGCTTGATGAAAGCAAACTCAATTCGGCTATCGAGGGGCTCAGGCAATTGGCTCAGTTATCTGATCCCCTTGGTTTGCGTCAGTTGCATCGTGAACTGGATCAAGACCTAGTGCTGGAGCGCATCACCGTTCCTCTTGGAGTCCTGGGGGTCATCTTTGAGGCGCGCCCAGATGCCGTGATTCAGATCGCTTCACTGGCGATTCGCTCTGGCAATGGCGCACTTCTCAAGGGCGGCAGCGAAGCAAGCCATACCAATCAGGCCATCATTGAGGCGTTGAAGAATGGTCTGGCTGAAACAGAGATCGATCCCGAGGCAATTGCCTTACTCACGACCCGTCAGGAAAGCCTTGCCCTACTTCGCCTTGATGGCCTAGTGGATTTGATCATCCCTCGCGGCAGCAACGAACTGGTGCGTTTCATTCAGGACAACACACGAATTCCGGTTCTTGGTCATGCAGACGGAATCTGTCATCTCTATCTCGATGCCGCAGCGGATCTGAAGCAGGCCCTCCAGATTGCAATCGACAGCAAGACCCAGTACCCCGCAGCATGCAACGCTATTGAAACTCTGCTCATTCATCAGTCCATTGCACCGTCGTTTTTAGAACTTGCAATTCCTGCCTTTCGTCAGGCCGGGGTTCGTCTGCTTGGCGATTCAGCTAGCCGGGCTTTAGGAGTAGAAGAGTCAGCAAGTGAAGAGGATTGGGCTACGGAATATCTCGATCTGATTCTGTCAGTGAAAGTGGTGCATGATCTAGAGGGAGCCCTGGATCACATCCGTCGCTATAGCTCCCGTCACACGGAGGCGATTGTCAGCAATGATCAGGAGACGGCTGAGCGTTTTCTCCAAGCTGTCGATAGTGCCGGTGTTTTTCACAATTGCTCCACGCGTTTTGCCGATGGATTCCGTTATGGCTTTGGAGCCGAGGTTGGAATCAGTACTCAAACACTGCCTCCAAGGGGGCCAGTTGGCTTGGAAGGGCTGGTGACCTATCGCTATCGGTTGCGTGGACAAGGCCACATTGTGGCGGACTATGCCAATGGTGAATGCATGTTCACTCACCGGGACCTACCGCTGTGATCAATCGTCTCCCTTTAGGAGCCATTCATGTTAACGATGTGCGCTTGTGGGCTCACGTGGGTGTGCTTGACCATGAAAGACGTGAAGGGCAGTGGTTCAGCTTGGATTTCAGCCTTTGGTTAGACCTTGACAAGGCTGCCCTGGATGATGACCTCAATGCCACTGCGGACTACAGCTTGGCTATTGGTGCAATGCAACAACTCTCCTTTGAACTGAAGTGTTTCACCATCGAACACTTCAGCGAGCGATTGCTAGTGCTCTTGGAAGATCTCTACGGTCCTGTGCCGATGCGAGTGCTTGTGCGTAAATGTGCTGCGCCGGTGCCAGGGTTTAGTGGCAGTGTGGCTGTTGAAAGGTGTCGCAATTGGCCAACACCCTGATCTTTGTCAAGGCTTTTCGCGATGTTTACGCATGTCGCATCAGTGGAGAAACCCCGTCGACCATTGGTGCTTGTACATGGTCTTTGGGATACCCCGCATCTTTTTAGGCGGTTGGTGAAGGCACTCGAACAGCATCAGCTACCTCTACAGATCCCCCATCTGCCTCATCGCCTGGGAGCTGTTCCTCTTTCCAAGCTGGCGGAGACGTTGGATCAGCTCATCGTTGAGCAGTGGGGGGCCGAGACGGTTATCGATGTACTTGGATTTTCGATGGGAGGGGTGATCAGTCGAATTTGGCTGCAACAACTAGGTGGATCACGACGAACGCATCGTTTTCTGAGTGTAGGAAGCCCACAGCGAGGCACCATCACAGCCCAGTGGATTCCCGCCTGTTTGTTTGCTGGTTTAGCGGATATGAAGCGCGGCAGCCCCTTACTGCGCCAGCTCAACGGCGACGTTTCAGCCTTAGAAGACATTGAATGCAGCAGTTATTTCTGTCGATGGGATGTCATGGTTGTTCCAGGCTGGCAAGCCGTATTACCGCTGGGTGAGCAACAGGCCGTTCCAGTAATCACGCATCAACAATTGATGTCTCATCCGCTGGCATTGAAGTTGCTGATTTCAAAGCTTCTCAGTAAGTAACTTGGCGAAGTCGAGTTACCTGACCAAAATGAGCAAATACTCATAAACAAGCATACAAATGTGTTTCTCAGCGTCAGCCAGCTTTACGGCTGCAGCGGTCCTCATGCCCTTAGGGCTTTATACCCACCATCTTGCGTCTGAAGCGAAACGTCCCGGCTACAAACCTCTAGCCCTAGTACCGTTCTTCTTCGGGTTACAGCAATTTATTGAGGGTTTTGTATGGGTGGGATTAGGTCACGGAGAAACAGTAGCTTCACCGGTCGAACCTCTCACTTCAATTACTTCTGTTGGCTTTCTATTTTTTGCCTATTGCTTCTGGATGATATGGATTCCATGGAGCGCATACTCGATTGGGCGTCATTCCGAAAGTGAAGGAGTCAAGAGAGCTTTACGCTGGGTTTGGATTATTGGTTCCATCCTTGGAATCTCATTCTGGCTGCCTTTATTAATACATCCACCGTTGATCCAGCCAGGACTAGTGACAGGCGGAAGGATCGTCTACAACGTCAACACCATCTTCCATAATTTCATCAATACAGAGCCTATTGGAGAACTAATTTATTGGTGTTGGATTGTTATTCCTTTGCTAATTCTTAAAGACAAAGCCGTCAAACTCTTCGGAGTTTTAATTGTATTATCTATCATTCTGACACTGTTTACGTATAGCATGGCTTTCAATTCAGTATGGTGCTTCTACAGTGCTATTCTTTCAATTTTTGTTCTCTGGATCGTAAATCGTCCGGAGATGCGTCGTGCCTGACGCTCTTCTGCAGGGCTTAAGTGGACTCAGTCAAGGCCTTGTTTCCATGGCCGAGGTACTGCTTAAAATGGAGGCTGGAGTTGAATTGTTGCTGGCAGTTGGCCTTTCAATGTCAGCAGCACATTTCTTTTCTCTCCTTGCTAATCGTTTAGGTCCTGTTCAAATTGCCGTGCATTTATTCTTTGATGCGCTAGGCCTAAGCCTAGCTTTTCTATTGGGGATTCTCTGTGACAGCTTGATACTTACTTCTCTAAAGGCTGTGCCTTTACATCCGATTACTTTTGCAAACCATATGCTACCAGCGATTTGGCCAGGATTATTTTATATTCTTGTCGGAGCTCCTTATATTAGTGATCTAATTGCTGTAACACTTTTCGCATGGATTCACCTCAATGTAGTTGTTTTATTAAAAGCTCTTTATGGTATACCTCTCCAGCAAGGCTTGGCCATGGCCCTTCCTGGTTTTGCCTTGGCACTTGTTTTAATTGCGCTCTTGTTTGCTCAGAGGTGGAAATCAAGTTACGCCCAACTAGCAAGAGAAGTTGCTCTTAATCAATGAGTTGGATCTGATCTGAGATCATGCCTAAGACTAGATCTTCGCTTCGCCATCATCGTGAGCTGCTGCTTACAAGCCGCAGGACAGTTGTTGTTTTGATGCTGGCCTCAGCCATCCTTTTGTTCCTGTGCGTAGCTGTGATTCGTCGCGATGCTATTGCATTAGTAACCAGCGAATCGATTGATGAGCTTCTTAAGCTTTCGGCACTTCTGGTGATCATCTTGGTCCCTCTGTCAGGTATTTACTCAGTGATGCTTGACTTTGTCTTCTGGGAAGGGTGGCTTGATGGTCTTCCTGACCCAAGTCATCTATTTGCTGAACGATCCCCGGATATTTCTGGACATCGGCATTACATCATTTACCTGGATGGCATTCATCAAAGTGAAGAAGACCATCCTCCACGGGTTAGTCGATTCCTCTCGCAACTAGAAGAAGGAATTGATCATGAGTCTATTTTAGTCAAAGGCATTGAGGCTTACACAATCATGCCTGTTGCACTGCGTTCAGATTTATACAGTCAGTGGTTCTGGCGAAGTTTATTTTCTCTACAAGAGCATCATCCCAATTCATTAGTTCGTTTTCTAAGCGCCTTTTGTGTACAAGCCAATAATGTGATCAAAGTGGGAATTTCCTCTGACCGCCGTTATGGCCCAGTGATGAATTATGAGCTTGCCTTGAAAATCGCCCGTCGTCTTGAATCGCTTGGCTTCCATCCCAGTAAAGCTGTGCGCCTGGTATTAGTGGGTTACAGCGGAGGAGGAGAAATGGCTATTGGCACAGCGGAGATCTTGCAACAACTTTGTCGTGTTCCAGTACAGGTGATCACTGTCTGTGGAGTGTTCAGTGGGAATGGCGCTTTAGAGGAGATCAATCGTGTGGCTATGGTCGTTGGCGGGAAAGACCCTGTTGCGGCTCTTGGTCAGGTGGCTTACCCCGGGCGTTCGCCACTGTTGCCATTGTCAAACTGGAATCGATGGCAACGCAAAAGGAAGCTTGCTCGCTATGAAATTTCCGGTATGAACCATTGTGGTCA
This sequence comes from Prochlorococcus sp. MIT 1303, assembly GCF_001631965.1. Taxonomy (NCBI): domain Bacteria; kingdom Bacillati; phylum Cyanobacteriota; class Cyanophyceae; order Synechococcales; family Prochlorococcaceae; genus Prochlorococcus; species Prochlorococcus sp. MIT 1303. The sequence goes on along the minus strand of NZ_LVHK01000038.1, from coordinate 17,752 downwards.
CTCAGGACCATTCAGTGATGATTTCAGTTCTAAGGTCGTTGATGCAATTTGTCGTGAACTATGTATGACCAGACAAGCGCCTATCAAGTCAGGCTTTACATAGGTTTTTCGCATTAATGCAAGTTGTTAGTACGACCAGTTTTGCAAGCAATGATTGAAATTTTTAGCGGAGAAACTAGCTAACAGGTGAGCTAAATAAGCTATAACATCCCAGCATTCTATCCCCTCATAAAGATATCTCTTGCGACTCGAAAAGCCGCTGAAGACTTAGCTGCAGACAATAAAGGCCGCCAAAACCTTTCTGATGAAGAGCTGGAAGGTATAGCTGGTGGAACTTTTTCGGTGGCTGGGGCATGTTAAATGCACAATATGTCCTCTCTATTGGCAACACGAATCCATCTTTCTAAAATCCCAATAATGCACTAAGCAGTGCCTCCCATTTTTCAGCATGGGATCTAGGGGGGCAATAATGTTGCGTTTCCGAGAGACCAGTAAGTACGTTACAATCACAGGGTAGATAGGTTTACTTTGGTCTTGGTATTTGAACACTCATCTAAAGCGGTGTACTGAGATTATCTCAAGCTTGTAAGTAATTACTTAGCACTATAAATTTAGCTATCAACGCCTTGGCTCTAAACCAATACTTATACCCCTCAACCCGAATATCAACATCTTCATTCAAAACTATTTCTCTCATAACTCCACCAATAACATTCTCAAGATCGTTGTCAGAGAAGATCTGCCTCCGTTCCACTGGGATTGAGTCATTCTCTTAGACATCAGTCATCGTTGTAAATATTTCTTGGCATCCATTCGACAAACGTAGAGGAGTGAGATGCAGCAGCCTGGCAGAATAGATCCAGTAGTATTGTCTTCGCCCATTTCTTTAACTTATGCATTTTGAAAACAGTTTTGTCAACCAGAAATCAATCTGCGCTGATGCAAACCGGCGAGCATGAACACAACTGCCATTAGTAGATAGCCCATTGCCCAGGAGCTACCAACGCCCCAGCCAAGCTCCAGGACAGTATCGGTCTGGGTGAATCGCCAGGCGTGGATGATCCCAATCCATGAGGCTGCAGATGCGAGGAAAGAAGTAATGCTTGCTGCTAAAAAGCGTTGTTCGATCACATAAACCAACATTGCCGCTAGCAGCATGGCGGTAATAATTTGTCCTTGCTCAAGGGCAAAAGCGCCACTTGCCCATACATCAGCTTCTTGAAGCCTTCCTAATAAAGCTGAATTAAAAGGTTCTGAATTGCTTCCGGCTCCTCCTGCGCGCAAACCAGCCTTGATCAGTGATGCACCCCATCCTGCTAATCCAGGAAGCAGGCCAAGAGCTACTGCCGGTGCATGGGTGCTGGGCGTGGCTTGAAAGGCTTGAGCAGCAATCACGATGCCGATATAGAGCACGATCGCCATGCCTGCCTCAATAGGTACCAACTCTGCGACCAAACCAAAAACACCTAGAAGACAAGCGCTACCCATTACCAAGCCATTTAGCCAGGAATAGCCAATGCGAGCCCCCATTTCCTTCCAGGCTGGATGGCCGATATAAATGGTTGTAGGAAAACAAGACCCCAGACCTGCGGCAGCCATTGTGCCGATGCCATCGATCAATAAAGAGCTTCGAACGCAATAACGATCACCTGCCGCCTCTGCGCTTTCGATGTTTTGAAGAGAACCCAGCACGTTGAATAGGCCCATTGGCACAATCACCCCTAGCCAGGGCAGCAGCTGGCCACGAGCATGCCAAAGATTGGCGATTTCTAGGTGAGGTAGGCGCAAGCCAATCTGACTTGCTTCCTGACTCCAACGGCTAGCGTCGCTATCGATTAATCCAGTACTCCAAGCAAGCCCCACGCCAATAACAACAGCAAGCAAGCCACCAGGAATGGGCAATCGCAAGCGTCCGTAATAGGTGACCAGAACAATTGCTAGTACTGTCAGCCCCACTACAGGTTGGGCATAGGTACGCAGCAGAAAACCAAGAGCGATGTAGCCAAGAGCAATTCCGGCGAGAGTGGCAAGTAATGCAGCCCTAGGCAGCCAGCGACGCAGTACCCCTGCTGTAAAAGCCCCTACTGTTTCGATCAGCCCAGAGCCCAGGCAAGCCACCATCCCTGCTTGCCAGGAGAGGCGAACAGCGCTTGCCTCATCCATTCCCTGGCCCAGTGCGGTGAGTTTCACAGGGAGCATTACCAAAAACACATAAGCAAACAGGCTCACGGTGTTAATTCCGTAGGGCAGAGCTGTCCGATCACTACGTTTTTCGATGCTGGCAAGTTGATGAGCCTGATGCGCGTAGGCAAGGTTGCCTATCAACAGGCTTATTCCTGTGGCAGGAAGGATTGTGCCGAAAACTAATTCATTCGGATAGCCGAGCACGTTGCGGCATAAGGCAATTATCAAGAGGACTTGAATCAAGTTATCGAGGCCAAGTCCTAGGAATCCGTCGACATCTCCACGGACGAAACATTGCGGCCTCCAGTGCTTCTGCTTGAGATCTGAATGCATGGCAGTTGGGTAAGACCAGTTCAATCATGTCTTGCTACTTCCTGATGTTGCAAGACAATGTCTTTTTAAAAGAGCCTTGCTTGGTAAGTAGGAGGCAGTTCGAGTGGGCGATTTATGCTTTTTCAAGCTTCATGTCTGCTTAGTTAGCACGTGTACTTTTCGCAAGCACGATTCCCTTGATTGAATTACCTGTAGCTTCTTTTAGGTATTAAAGGCTTAAATGGACTTGATGCTTAACCAATTCTATGCATCATGATCAAAAGCATCTACTTTGATTTCTCGTGACTAAGAAGCTTGATGAAATCCCCCCAGAGCAAAGTCGTTCTTTCGATAGGCTTGTTAACTTCACTGATGCGGTGGTGCATCATCTGCTTGGCATTGGCTCGCTCGGCTTCCGGTTGATCTATCTATAACTGAAACGTGCGCTGGCATCGCTTTAGAGATCCACTTCGCCGTTGAGGTTCCTCACAAGCGCAAATGGACTGTGGCTGGGTTGACAGCTTGAAAGCCTCTGCATTGCCTCTAATCGTGCAGAGCCTTGCAGGCTCTGATCCTGGGGCAACGTGTCAAGGCCCCATCGGTAGCGATCTACCACACTAGTGTTCACACAAAAGCCCTGATCAAGAAGGATGTCGAGGCTACGGCGTAGTCGTTCTCGCCATATTCCTCCCAGTGTCAGTGAAAATAAATGGGTAGAGCCGTTAAGGCATTGCTCCAGTAGGGCTGTTGAATCAATGCAATAGCCCAGGGCTCCATACCCCCCTAGGTGTAGCTTTTGCGAGCTTGCCTCCATATTGTGCACCGCTGCGATTAATTCGGTGATCTCTATTGCATCGGCGAGGCGTTGCTGTGTTAATGGCTGACTGGGGTATGCGACTGTTCCATTGTGGCGATCGTTCTGCCAGGGCCGATGCAGGTCATTCATCGCGGCCCAGTCATTCATACCTTCTATATCCTGGCAATACTGCAGTAAAATTGAATCATTACCTTGTGGTTGCAGCTCAAGCTCGAAGCTGCAATGCGGCAACAAGCTGAGGATCTCCTGGTTGCGGTCATCCTCTAGACCCGTTCGATATGGCATCGCCAAAGGGACCTGAAGCCATCTCCCGCTTTCATTGACTTGGCTAGCTCCCAGGCCGAAGCTGGCAACACTGGCTCTAATTCGTCCGCAACAGTGCCAACCCTGTCGGTTCAGCAACTCAATGAGTTGACGTCCTGAGGACAGCCCCTCGAATAAGAAAGGTTCAGAGGGATGCAATGCCTCTGGTAGACGATTGGCGGCTAGGCAGTTGAGCACCTGAGCCATGAGCTCATTCATGCGTTGAGAAGACTCGTTCTGAAGCATGACCAACCCCTCGTTGTGCCAGACCAGGCCACTACCGAGTGCAGTGAGACCTTTCCCTAAAGGGGTTCGACCAAGCTGTTTCGGGTCAAAAAGTGCATCACTAGTGATTGGCTGGTTGGCCAGTAATCGACAGTTCTTTAAATTGACCGGCACCCCCACACCATGTCCTGGCTTAGGGCAACTGAGGGTTGGCGCCAGAGTTCCAGGGCACTGGGCGGTTGGTTCTCCGCAGTCGGCAGCAGATGCTGTAGGTCATCAGCTAACGCTGCCAACAGCAAAGGGCTTAGCAAACCATCTTCTAATAGGGTTGCAATCCCTCCTAGACGTTCAGGAAGAACGGCCGGGGCCATCCTCCTGCCTCTCGGCAGCATTCCTATCAGGGGGCTTACACGGCGATGATCGAGATCACGCAACAACTCACTAAGCAACTTTTCTCGGCTTATGCCGCGACGCAAGCTGCTTGTTTCAAGCACCTCCTCAAGTGCAATCAGTGGTGCCGTGTGGATATCGTCATGCTCGTCTTGGCCCCAACTTTGTGATAACGCTAGGGGGGTCAGAGAGTGCGGTATCTCTTCAGCCATCTCCTCACTGATCCGCAGCGCTTGCGGCTAAGCCGGAATGGCGAATCAATGCCTCGGTGGTCGCTGGTCGCCCGCGGAATTGCTCATAGACGTCTGCTGGGGAATGGCTACCTCCCAAACTGAGAACTGTGTCGCGAAAGCGAGCGCCAGTGAGCCGAATTTGATCTTCAAGTTCCAAACCAGCTTCTTCAAAGGCAGCAAAGGCATCAGCACTAAGAACTTCTGCCCACTTGTAGGAGTAGTACCCGGCGGAATAACCACCGGCGAAGATGTGGCCAAAACTACAGAGGAATTGATCTTCGGCGATCGGAAGCATCACCGTGGTGGTCTCAGCAATCTGACGGCGAAGCTGATCTGGGGTCACGCCGAGATCTGGTGTCCAGCAACTATGCAAGCGCAGATCAGTGAGAGCGAAATGCACCTGGCGCAGAGTTGCCAAACCGGCATTAAAGGTGCGGCTGGAGCGCAATTTTGCGAACTCCTCCTCCGGAAGCGGTTCGCCAGTCCGCCAGTGACGTGCCATCCCCATCAACGTGGTGCGATCGAGGCACCAGTTCTCCATGAACTGGCTAGGCAGTTCCACTGCATCCCATTCCACGTTGTTGATTCCTGCAGCCTGTGGATACTCAACGGTCGTGAGCATGTGCTGAAGACCATGGCCGAACTCATGGAACAAAGTCTCAACCTCATCGAAGCTCATCAGACTTGGTGTATCTGCTTGCGGTGGGGTCTGGTTACAAATCAAATAGGCCACTGGAAGAATCGATTGGCCCTCGAGGCTTTTGCTGCGTATCAGGCATTCGTCCATCCATGCCCCCCCTCGCTTGCTGGCTGGTCGGCTATAGGGATCGAGGTAGAACGCTGCCAGGTCTGAACCATTGGCATCCAACACCCGGAAATAACGCACGTCTTGATGCCAGATCGGAGCCTCGCCGTCGGCGCTTTGAATGCGAATGCCAAAAAGACGTTCACAAAGTCCGAACAAACCTTCCAAAACCTGTGGCAGAGGGAACCAAGGGCGCAGCGCTTCTTGATCAAGGTCAAAGCGCTCTTGCCTCAGCCGTTCAGCCCAGAAGTTCACATCCCATGGCTTGAGCTGGCTGGCCTCTGACGCTCCATGTTTTTTGGCACAGGCCTCGAGCTCAATTAACTCCGTTTGAGCTGCGGGTAAAGCGGCAGCACGCAACTCCTCAAGCAACTGCTCGACGGCCTCAACGCCCTCGGCCATTTTGCTGGCCAGGCTGAGTTCAGCCCAGTTCATGTAGCCAAGCCTTTGAGCTTGCTCAAGCCGAAGGCTTAGCAGCTCTTCAATCAATGGTTGATTGTTTAACTCACCTGCACTGGCTCTACTCACATGAGCTTTGTAGAGCGTTTCACGTAGTCCTCGATCTTTTGCATGGGTGATGAAGGGGATGTAGCGGGGCATATCTAGACCTAATCGCCAGGGACCCTGCTCCGCTGTAGGTTCTCCACCGTCTTCTCGGTGATCTCCGGCTTGCTTGGCTGCTGAGGACAAAACCTCCAAGGCCCGCTGCGGCAGTCCTTCAACTTGTGCTGATCGATTGAGGAGCAGGCTCCATCCCTGGGTTGCATCCAGGACGTGATTGCTGAAGCGGGTCGACAGCTCGGCCAGTTGCTCACTGGTGGTATTAAAAGCCTGCTGAGCGTGGTCATCGAGACCCACGCCTCGTTGATCCATGGAGAGTAATTCCGCCTTCAAAATCCGCTGTTGAGTCGAATCCAGTAATGGCCTTGAGGGCTGGTCTTTCAGTCTGCGCAGGGCACGATGAAGTGTTTGGCTTTGGCCCATAAGGTTTCCAAAACGCACCACCTCTGGTTGCTGTGCAGCGTGAGCTTGTCGTAATTCGGAGGTATTGCAGACGCCGTTTAGATGGGATACAACTCCCCAGCTCCAACGCAATTGCTCTTGCAGCTGATGCAGGGGAGACATGACTTGTTCCCAATTAATGCTCTTGCCAGATGCCAAAACTTTGTCTAGGTCTTGTTCCAGCTGGCTGAATTGTTTGTTAAGAGCACAGAGAAGTTCAGGAATGTGATCCTGAACTTGTTGAGACGTAATGGCAGTGAAGTTTGGGATTCCTTCACCCTGGAGGAGGGCTGGTGACTTTATTTCGTTCACAGCAACAGGCATTATTCAGCCAAGGGGTAGCAGGGAACCTTGGGCTACCAAGCTATGGCTAATCAGTCGGTCAGCGAGAGCATTGGTTGAAGCCTCATAGAGATCGATGGCGACTCGAGGCCAAAATCCGATTACCAAAGTGGGCACAATCAGACTGAGCCCAATGGTCAGTTCTCTGGGGTTGATGTCTTCGATCATTGCAAGGGCGGGAATCCTGGGGCCAAAAAAGACCCGTCGACACATCGACAGCAAATAGACGGGGGTCAACACCAGTCCAATCGCCGCCAATACGATCGTGATAACCCTGAATATTGAAGTGAATCCTTCCTGACTAATGATGCCGAGGAAGACGGTGATTTCACTGACAAAGCCGCTCATTCCTGGCAGGGCGAGGGAAGCCAGGGAGCTGGCCAAGAAAAAAGCGAAGGTGATTGGCAAGACCTTGGCCAGGCCACCCATATTGGGGATGGAGAGGGTCTGCGTGCGTTCGTAGAACGTTCCTGTGACGAAAAACATGGCTGCTGCAATCAGGCCATGGCTGATCATCTGCAGCATGGCCCCACTGATCCCGAGAGCATCGATCGCTCCGATACCCAACAGAACGAAGCCCATGTGGCTCACAGAACTGCAGGCAATTCGTCGTTTCACGTTGTCTTGAGCAAAGGCGTTGAGTGCTCCGTAGATGATGTTGACGATCCCAATCACGATCAGGGCCGGCGCTAGCTGAAGATGAGCATCAGGCAGCATTTGCACGTTGAAGCGCAACAGGGCATAGCCACCCATCTTTAGGAGTACCCCTGCCAGCAGCATCGACACTGGTGCGTTTGCTTCTCCATGGGCATCTGGCAGCCAGGTGTGGAGAGGAAACATCGGTAGCTTTACGCCAAAGCCCACCAGAAAGCCCAGATAACAGAGGAGTCCAAGGCTGCCTTCTGGAGATCGATTGGCCAGCTCAGTGAGGTTGAGCGTGAACTCACCACCCGAAAGTGCCAGAGCGAGTCCGCTGATCAGGATCAGTAAAGACGCTAGAGCGGTGTAGAGAATGAATTTGGTGGCGGCATATAGCCGTCTGCTTCCGCCCCAGATGGCAATTAACAGGTAGACCGGAACCAGCTCTAGTTCCCAAGCAAGAAAGAACAGCAGGAAATCTTGAGAGAGGAAAACCAGCCCCTGGGCAGAAGCCTGAACCAACAACAGTGCGAAATAAAGCCTTGTCTTGCTTTGCACCTTCCAGCTAGCTGCCACGGCAAGAAGAGTGATCAGCCCGCTAAGTACAACCAGAGGAGCCGAAAGGCCGTCTGCTCCGAGCGACCACTCCAGGCCGATGAAGGGAATCCAGCTAACCCGTTCAACCAGCTGAAGCCCTCCATCCTGGCCATCAAACATGCGGCTAAACACAACCAGCATGAGCACGAAATCCACCAGCAGAAAGGCCAGTGCAAAATTGCGTGGTGCCTGGGAGTTAGTTGTTTCATTCCCTGGCAACAGAGGCATCAGCAGGGCACCCATTGCCGGCAGCAGCACGATCAGTGAAAGCCAGGGGAATGAGGCCTGGGACGCAGCCGTCAGCGGCAAATTGGCGTCCATGGCAGGCAAGAGAATGCGAAGGAACTGATCAGCCCCGGGGTGGGCGCTTGAGTATATCTACTCATCCTCAACTTGGGGTTGCCAGTGGCTTCCTCCTGTCTGAATGCTAAGCAGTGGTGCCCTACTTGCTACACCCTCGGCCTCCCAAGCTTTTACCATTGCCTGACTGACTGCTTGCCCTTTATCCTCCGGGCACAGAGCCAGCACGCTGGGGCCAGCTCCGCTGATTGCACAACCCCAGGCCCCGGCATTCAGAGCCGCATCGCGAACATCCAAACCACCTTTGATTAATGGCCAGCGATAGGGCTCATGCAATCGATCGTGCATCCCATCTGTAATCAGGTCGCCGTTTCCTGTCCGCAGTCCCTGCAGAAGGAGCGTAAGGGCACCAAGGTTTTCTACGGCATCGCTGATCGGAATGTCTTGAGGCATGGCGCGCCTTGCCTCGCTCGTGCTTAGGCGAATAGAGGGGATTGCTACAACGGCTTTCACGGAATTGATCCAAACACAACGAACCACCCGCCAGCGTTGCGAGGCTGCCTTGGCAGTCAAGCAAAGACCTCCTAGAAGAGAAGGAACAACATTGTCGGGATGTCCCTCAATGTCAATGGCCAGTTCCAACAGTTTTTCTTTGCTGAGCGGTTCGCCCACCAATGCATTGGCTCCGACCAACCCTGCCACGATGGCACTGGCACTGCTTCCTAGGCCTCTTGCGGGGGGTACCGCAAGCCTGACTTTGGCTTCTAGTCCCACCGGTTCGAGCCCTGCAGCTTTCCACACCCTCTGGGCGGCGCGATAAATCAGGTTGTTGGGACCACCGCGTAGGTGGCTTCCCTCACTGCCTTCAATAATGAGTTCAAAGCGTCCGCTATCCCCTTCGATCCGCCGCATGGCAAAACGATTGTTGAGGTCAAGGGCAGCACCAAGGCAGTCGAAGCCAGGGCCAAGGTTGGCTGTGGTGGACGGTACGTCAACAACAATTTTTTGGCCGATACTCGGCTGCGCCATCCCTACTTGTCTACTTAGGTCAGTGTCCCACCTTGCTCAGCAAGCATGTGTGCTCTGCAGGCTGCACTGAACAGGCCCACCTCGGGATCGATCACTGCCATCACTGGCAATTGCTCTAGAAACGGACGGAAACGACCCTTGTTGCGGAAGGCTTCAAGAAAGGTGCTTGAGCGAAGACCTTGAAGCTGCTTCGCAGCGGTACCACCACCCACCCAGAGGCCTCCGACACAGAGTTCCTGCAGAGCTAAATCTCCCGCAGCAGAACCGTAAGCAGCTAGCCAGAGCTGTAAGGCTTCTTGAAGAATTGAATCGCCTTCGCTTGCGGCTTGACTAGCAAGAGCAGGCAGATCCAAGTGGTCGGAATGATCATCAGCACCATGGCGCCAAGCATCGGCCAGATCTCGCAGAGGATGACCATCTGCGTCACTGTGCTGTAGCCGCCAGCGCGCCACGTGACCCAGACCGGTGCCACTGACGACACGTTCCAATGAAAGGCGTTCGAGTTGCAAGTCGGCCTTGAGCCACTCACAAAGTTGCCACTCACATTCACTGCGAGGAGCAAATTCACGGTGTCCGCCTTCACTGGGCAGCGCCACCATCCCATCTTTTGTGGGCAGGCCACGGGCCATTCCAAGTCCAGTACCTGCCCCCAGAACTGCAATTGGTCCTTGCCCAGACAGATGCTGCTGTGGAAGCTGAAGCTCCACCTGCTGCGAGTCGTTGAGAAAGGGTAAGCCGTAAATCAGCACGCCAAAGTCATTAATCAGTTCCAAATGCTTCAGTCCCGTGGCTGCGCAAAGGTCCTTCTCCTTCAGACTCCAGGGCAGATTGGTGATACGTGCCTCACCATGACGAACCGGTCCTGCAACAGCGATGCAGCCGTTATGGGGTTGCTCCATCTCCCCTGGCAAATGGGCGATGAAGTCGCTCAGCATGGGTTCAAGCGAAGTCCACTGATTGGATAGATACCTCCGCCGGTGCTGCTGCTTGAGTTGCTTTTCGTCCCAGCTATAGAGCGCAAGCAAGGTTTTGGTGCCCCCCAAATCACCTGCCAAAAAGGTTCTCAGGGACGGCATGGTGATGACTAATGAGGGAAAGAGCTTCCCTCAGGCTGCATTGACAGCGAGAGATCTGCAACTTTTACGTTGGATAGATTGCTGATTAGCTCAAGGGATAGTGATCCCCATGCCTAGATCGGTTGACAGGGACTAATTGGCCAGCTCTAATTAGCGCCCGCCTGACTTGGCCCTGCTCAACACGGATTGAGATACCGCAACTGGTTTGATTGACGTTTCGCAAGACCTGTCATTTTTTTATGGTTGAGTAATGCTTTCATCGGAGACCATGAAGAAGTTCTGATTCTGCGCAGTACAGAAAGAAACTGCTCCAACGAGAGAGCCAAAGCGCCCAACGAGAAGCAATTGGCTTCTCCTATGACCAGGCCGAATTTGCCATTCAGCTTCTCAACCAGATGGAAGAGAGCTTTCCTCCTAAGCGATGTATTCTCCGATTGTCATTATTACCTAACTCTTGATAACTTGTGTCAAGAGACACCTGATCTGCCTTTAAGAGCAATTGCTTCATCCAGGAGTGATGTGAAGCTATTCAAAGGCATACTGCCAAAGTCCTTACCTTCTCGAGTGCGCACAGCCACCTCTCCACTTTGTTGTTCTTTATCACCAATAATGATTAGAAATGGTACACGCTGAAGAGTATGTTCGCGAACTTTAAAACCAATTTTTTCATTTCTCAAGTCAACTTCAGTTCGATATTCTAGGGCTGATAACTTCTTGCAAACATCCTGACAAGACTGATCATTGCGATCTGTAATCCCCATCACTACCACCTGTACAGGTGCTAGCCAGACAGGCATTCGTCCAGCATAGTGCTCGATCAGAATTCCGATAAAACGTTCAAAAGAACCCAGAATTGCTCGATGCAACATTACTGGTGTTCTGCGCTGACTGTCTTCTGCTACATAAGATGCTCCCAAACGTTCCGGCATCGAGAAGTCAACCTGGATGGTTCCACATTGCCAAACTCTACCAAGACAGTCTTTTAAAGAAAACTCAATTTTAGGTCCGTAGAATGCACCTTCCCCTGGCAATAAGTCCCATGCAAGACCTTTAGCATCCAATGCATCGGACAAGGCCTTCTCTGATTTGTCCCATATCTCATCACTACCAACACGCTTTTCGGGCCTGGTTGATAACTTTATAAGCACCGAGTCAAACCCAAATGATCTGTAAATCTCAAAGACTAGATCAATAAACTTAGAGACCTCTTCCTGAACCTGAAGCTCAGTACAAAAGATGTGAGCGTCGTCTTGAACAAAATTGCGCACACGCATGAGACCATGAAGTGAACCAGACGGTTCATTCCTTAAGCATGAACCAAACTCTGCCAATCTAATTGGCAGGTCACGGTAACTTTTTAGGCCTTGATTAAAGATCTGTACATGGCAGGGACAATTCATCGGCTTGATAGCATATTCCCGATTCTCAGATGTCGTTGTGAACATGTCATCTTTGAACTTCTCCCAATGCCCTGATTTCTCCCATAAGGAGCGGTCTACAACCTGAGGTGTTCGGATTTCTTGGTAATCATGCAGGCTAAGGGTCTCGCGAATATATTGCTCTAAAACCTGATAAATAGCCCAACCCTTGGCATGCCAAAAGATCATCCCAGGAGCTTCTTCTTGAGTATGAAATAAAGACATTTGTTTGGCGATCCTGCGATGATCGCGCTTTTCAGCTTCTTCAAGGCGCTTGAGATACGCTTTCAGCTCTTTGGAACTTCCCCAGGCCGTGCCATAGATGCGCTGCAACATTGTTTTATTTGAATCACCTCGCCAATAAGCACCTGATACTTTCATTAATTTGAAAGTGCGTAAATGCCTTGTGTTAGGAACATGTGGACCTCTACACATATCAGTATATTCTTGATGTCGATATAGCTTAATAATTTCATTCTCAGGAATTTCATCTACGATTTCGATCTTGTAGGGCTCGCATCGCTTTTCGAATTCCTTATGAGCCTCTTCCCTTGAAACTATTTCAACATTGACGTCGTAGTCAAGTTTAACCAGCTCTTTCATGCGAGCCTCAATCGCTTCCAAGTCTTTAGGTGTAAAAGGCTGATCATAAGCGATATCATAATAAAATCCGTCTTCAATAACTGGACCAATAGCCATTTTTGCTTCGGGATATAATTGCTTTACAGCATGACCGATCAAGTGAGCGAATGAGTGGCGAATAGTCTCAATTCCATCTTGGTCTTTAGCCGTGATGATATTGACTTCAGAGTCTTTCTCAATAGGGATACAGGTGTCAAGCAATACGCCATTGACTCGGCCTGCAATAGCCGCCTTTGCTAATCCAGGCCCAAGGCTTTCGGCCACCTCCATAATGGTTACGGGTTGATCAAACTTCTTTTTATTTCCGTCTGGAAGTGTAATAATAGGCATAGGAAGGAGTTTTCTTTGATGAGTTGCAATAGCGTTCTATTTTATCAGCTATATCATTCGCAATCCTTGCACCTCTAAATGCTGGACTAAAATATTTTGCAGATTAGCAACAATGTAGAGACACACTGCGAAAAAGGAACATTGAATCAAATTTCCTAGCAAGTCCAACAAGCAAAATACCAGCATAGACTTCAATGGGAGCTTGCTTAGATTCGTCAGAGCTATTGCCTACGATCTCAAAATGGTTTTTTATACAGCCGATCTAACCGCCTAAGGGATCTTGGCTGTCGTGAGCAAAAGATGTTGGCATTACCTGCCTACCCCCAACACACATCGCTTTGATCTTAATCAATCCGAGAGACGCTTGATGCCTAACAATTTCTGCTTAGGGAATGGTCTGTAATGGGATTCGGGCTTTGCTGATAAACCAGCTACAAGCAGGCCCGTCAGCAAAGCAAGTGAGCAAATCGCTTACTGCCCTGATCGCAATGCTCACGGTCATGGTTGAGGGCATCGATTATGGCTTTGCTCGTGGCAAAAAAGCTGCCGAGAGTGTCTGCTTCTGTTGTGATAGTCATCCTTTTTGGATGTCTCTTTTAGAGAGTGATCCGCAAAGGCAACGCTAGGGTTTGGTTGCAATCAAGGGATGTCTTTCGAGTAGAAGCACACAACTTGTGTTGGTTCTGAAGTTAGATGCTTTTAGCTTGCCAAGGCCTGCTGCTGCAGTTGCCGCAAATTGGCTGAATAAAATTCAGCCAACTCTGCATGGCTCTTGACTGGCTGTCCATAACTGCTGTTGCCAGCCCAATTAGGAAACGAAGCCCATTCCGGTGCAAGACGAGCCATCGCGGAGTGCGTTAAACCAAGAGAATCTATTTCCTTGAGAGCACCGCGCTTGCTAACTAAGTGGAGCGCTGCTTGATCTTGATGTTGTGGTTGGAAATTGGGTAAGTTCAGCTCCTTCGCTACTGCCATCCAAGTTGATGGGATGAATTGATAGGCCCCTGCTGCTGCACTGCTGTAGAACTTCACCACAACTCGGTTGGGGTGTTGAGAGAGGTCCTCAAAGACACCCCCTCCAAACATTGTGCGATATCCGAGGTCTTTTCCTTCTTTCCAAGTGCCTTCTGCATAACGGATGGTGTTCAGAAGGGCTCGACGTTCGGGCGTTATTAAATAGTGCAGCCTTTGGCTTCCATTGCTTTGATCAGCAACGTTCACCCTAAAAGCATGTTCTTTAGGCAACTGGATGCGTTCAGCTTGCAAGGTCTGGCCAGTACCCATGAGAACACTCAGACAGATCATGGCGGAAGTTGCCGTGACCCAATTCGAATGATTCGATTGGCTTGAAAAGCCAAACTGCAATGGGAACAAGCGAAGCACGTAAACCAACTAAACGGTTTGTCACATTGATCAATCCCTCCCCCATATGGCGAGATGGTGATTAATACCCTTGACTCACGCAACAGAGTGTGCATAAGCCTGAAGCTGCCATTGACAACAGATTCTGCGTCTCACGAGACCCTTGCTGATGACTAGAACTCGCTGACTTCAGTGCCGCAAGGATGCCTCGGCCATCACTGGGCTCCAATGATTAGCAAAACTTTTCTTTCAGCCTGTATTAATTAGCTGGCTATCAGGAAGCCAAGGGCCTGGCGAACTCGTTGAAGGGTTGCTTGGGCGGTCTCTTGCGCTCTGGTCCTGCCTTGGTCAAGAACTCTGATGAGTTCAATGCGGTCGCCCATGAGTTGTTGATAGCGATGCTGTATCGGCTCAAGAGCTGACACCGTGGCGTCGGCCAGCAGAGGCTTGAAGGTTCCCCATCCCATTTCTGCGCATTCTTGGGCAGCTGCGTCTCTTCCCCGGCCACTAAGGATGGCGTAAATCCCAAGCAGATTGTCGGCCTCCGGGCGGTCTGGGTTGCCAAATTGCAAGCCCATTTGGGGATCTGTCTTGGCCCGCTTGATTTTTTTTGTGATCAGTTCAGGCGGATCAAGCAGTGTGATACGACTTCCTTCATTGGGGTCACTTTTACTCATCTTGCTACGGCCATCGCTAAGGCTCATCACTCTTGCCCCCTCTTTAATGATCAGGGGATCTGGGACTTTAAGGACAGGTTTCTCTTCACTACCGAAGCGGGCATTGATGCGCTGCTGAGCAATGTCACGGGCGAGTTCTAAATGTTGTTTCTGGTCTTCGCCCACGGGCACCAAATCAGCGTCATAAAGAAGAATGTCTGCTGCCATTAACACCGGATAGTCCAGCAGTCCCACAGAAACGTTGTCCCCCTGTTTGACTGACTTCTCTTTGAACTGGATCATTCGCTCTAGCCAGTTCAGAGGCGTAACACAGTTCAGCAACCAACAGAGCTCACTGTGGGCGGAAACCTGGCTCTGCACAAAGATGCTGCAGAGATCTGGATCCATCCCACAGGCCAGGTAGAGAGCGGCTGTGGAGAGGGTCTCCTCGGCCAAACGTTCTTGATCGTGCGGAACGGTAATGGCGTGTAAATCCACGACACAGACATAGGTGTCATGGCTGCTCTGAAGATCTACCCAGTTGCGGATGGCCCCCAACCAATTGCCCAGATGGAGGGCACCTGTCGGCTGGACGCCGGAAAGGACCCGCGGGCGCTGCATTAATCAGCCCTCACTAGGTGCATTGTCAGGTTCATGCTCTATTGCCTGCACTTTTTCAGTTTCAGCAGCCTGGTCCTGCTCTTGCTCTGCTGAGCGCAATTGTTCGGTTTCAGCAGTCTGGTCCTGTTCCTGAGTTTGTTCTTCATCGCGGTTTTGTTCACTTTCTAGAGCCTTCTCGGGCTCTTGAACCGATGGTTGAGGCTTGGCTGGCCGTGCAAAGGGATCAGGTCGAGCCCCTCGGTGCGTTGGCTGTCTGTCTTTATGAGAGCGATCACTACGCGTTCGCTGAGCTCCTTCTTCTCTTCGTCTGCCACCACTTGGGGCCTTAGAACGTTCACTGGCCACCAGTTCGTCTAATTGGCCATCGTCCAACATCTGGCCAAGGGTACGCAGGGCAAATCCCAGTACGGCCACTGTGGAGCGCAGTTGAAAGGCGTCCTGCAGGGCTCTGGCAGAGCGCATTTCGTTGTCGCTCAAACGGATACGAAATCCGCCGGCTTCACGGTTCCCAGGAGCGCGCCCACCTCGGAATCCAGCCCTTCCGCTCTCCCGGGCACCATCACTATGCCTTTCTTGTCTTTGCGGATCGCTGTAAGAATCAGTCATGGCCTACGGCCTGCAATCAGGGGCAAGTGTGACGCATCGTCGTCTTTCGCGACATGCCTGGGGTTCATGACGAGATTAATTTTTTTTGATCTTCATAAGAGAAACACTTCTTTGTGGCCCGATTTGAGGAACCAAATGAACTCAAAGTCTTCTCTCAGCCTTTTATTAAACGAAGAAGGTCACGTAGGCTGGTCAGGCTTGCACGACAGGTGGTGCCCCGTGAAGCTTCCAGCCCTACTGATCAATCTTGTGCCTCGCTCCCCTGCCTTAATTGGCCGGGTAGCACTCATCACAGGGTCCTTCGTCCTCGGTCAGTGGGTCTTCACTGATGTGATTCATCTGCCTGGCGGTGGTCTTGGTTTGATGGTTGCTGGTGCGGGCGTCTGGTGGTTGTCAAGACCCTCAATACCGGCCCGTTTTGATGCACCAGATTCTGTGCAGGGCTGGATCCGTCGCTGCAAAGAGGTCCTTGATCAGTTTGAGGCCCTAGAGGATGAGGAAGATGTGGTTGCGCTTCGCCAACAGCGCAGCGAGGCCCTTGATGCCGTTCTACAGCGTTCCGAACCACAAAAAGTTTCTTTTGTGAATTCCGGAGAGGGTTCTCTTGAGGATCATCCCGATGTTCAGACAGCCATTGCAGGATCCACTCCACTGAGCATCAGCTGGGCGCGGCCCCTCTCTCAAACAGGCGAGTCTTGGGTCTGGCCCGCAGCTCTACAAGAGCAGGATGTCTTGCTCTATGTCTTGCCTTTGCCCTTGATGGCAGCAGACCTTCTTTGGTTGGAGAGGGTGCCAGCGAATCAACCAATCTGGCTGATCGTCTCTTGGCAAGATTCATCGACTTGGATCGATCAGCAGCAGGCACTTCAAGCTCAGTTGCCACAACGCTTGAGCGGACAGGTACTTCGTTGGACAGGCAATCAAGACGATCTTTCAGAAGCCCTTGCACCGGTGAGACGTCTGTTAGAGCACCCTCAACGAAATCTTGAGATCACGCGTAAGCGCTTGTTGGGCAGTCTGCACCGCAATTGGCAAGCCGAGTTAGAGCAGCTTCGCAGGCAGAGGTTCCTTGGTCTCCAACAGCGCACTCAATGGTTGGTTGCAGGGGCTGTTTTTGCCTCTCCTTTACCCACGACGGATCTTCTAGCCGTGGCTGTGGTCAACGGCTTGATGATTAAAGAGATGGCGGGGATTTGGAAGTGTTCCTTGAAGCCAGAGGTTCTGCAGTTGGCAGCTCGCCAGTTGGCTGGGGCGGCTCTAGCCCAGGGAGTGGTGGAGTGGAGTGGCCAAGCTCTATTGGGCGTAGCCAAACTTGACGGCAGCAGCTGGCTTGCAGCGGGTACTGTTCAGGCGCTCAGCGCTGCTTACCTAACCCGTGTTGTTGGACGCTCAATGGCCGATTGGCTGGCATTGAACAGTGGCGTTGCAGAGCCGGATTTGGAGGCCTTAAAGATTCAGGCACCGCTGCTGGTTGCTAAGGCTGCAGAGCAGGAACGTCTCGATTGGTCCAGCTTTTCACAACAGGGAATAAGCTGGATCAAGGAGTTGGCTCGCCAAACAGGCGCCTCACCGAACCCTGCTTAGGCTGCGCAAACAAGCTTCATGAAGTTTGTTTGCGCACTGCGTCGCAATGTGAGGAAAGCAATTGCTGCAAGTGAGCTTTGCTTACCCATTTTTATATACTTTTAGCGAGTCTTCCCTAACCATGGGTTGAGGCTCGTTAACGTCCTCTTCATACTCAATGACCACCACCATTCGCAGTGGTCGCCTCAGTAGCTGGGAATCCTTCTGCAATTGGGTCACCTCCACCAATAACCGCATTTATGTGGGTTGGTTCGGTGTCCTGATGGTTCCCACGCTGTT